>CAYRVR010000016.1:24874-27729 GCA_964427835.1 uncultured Sulfurimonas sp.
CAAGGGTACCTACTATAACTAATAATGCCAACATTGCCAAAATCATAAATTTATTATCAACAAAAGCATAGCTCAATGCTTTTGATTCATTTTGCTCATTTGAAACACCCTGCTTTGAAAGTTTACTTATTTCTTTTTTTACTACTGGTTTTTCACGTCGGGTAATTATTTTTTCTTCTACAGGTTGAGGAGTAACTTTTTGTTCAAGCACTTTTTTCTGAATTTTTTCTGGTTTGACATACTCTTTTGGTATTTCGTGTAATTTTTTAGGATACGCACTTTTATACCTTTGACGTAACCTATCTAAAAGCTTTTGGAGAACTACTCTATCAGTTATTGGCTCAAGCGAAAGAGTATAATAGTTACGCATAGGAATAATTCTAAATTTAAAATTATACTCTTTCTGATACTTTTGCATTTCTTTATCGGCATAAAGAAATTTTTGTGCTTCTTGCAAAGCTTCTTGAGCCCTTGTTTGTGTTTTATAACTAGCTAAACGTATTGTCCGTATATATGTAGATGCGTCTAAAAAAGTAAATAAAAATATAAAAAATAACACTATATATTTCATATGATATCCTATGATAATTTATATGATTCTATTGTAAAAGCACTTAACATCTGTTAAAATAGGGTTTTTGCAAGTGCTACACAGCTTTGAACCGTTCTTTTTTCACTCATAAAAAAGTCTATTCCTTGCGGCAAAGCCTGTGCTGTAGTCTTCCCAATTACAATAATTTTGTTCTCTTGAGAGAAGCTATGATTTTTCAAAAAGCACTTTAAGCTTGATGGTGAAGTGAAAATTAAAATTGCATCTTTTGCAATAAGTGCCTTTTTGATTGCCTCGGAACATGCACTTCTATAAACAATTGCTTCATCAATTAAATATCCCTCTTCCCTGCATCGTGCTACAAAATCAGAGGCGACAATCTCTGCTCGTAAGTAGAGCCATCTTTTTGTTTTTGCATACTGCTTTATTTTATCGCTAAGGGTATCACCGTAGCCGTCTCCCACATTAAGGATTGTTCCTCCTATGGCTTCATAGCTCTTTGCACTCTCTTTTGAAATAGCTAAAGCTGGTAAATGGATATACTCTTGCAAGTCATAATGTTGTAATGCTTTTGATGCCTGTTTCGATGTAAGAATTAAAAAATCATAAGAAGAAAAATCAATTTTTGGTTGTAAAAATGTAATGTCAAGAGAATTTATGTTTATTGCATCAGGGTGCGTTGATATTGAAAAAAGATAAATTGGACGCATGAGAAAAGCTTTCGCTTATTCCCATTCAATTGTTGCTGGTGGTTTAGAAGAGATATCATAGACTACTCTGTTAATCCCATCAACTTCATTAATAATTCTTCGAGAAATTCTCTCTAACAGGTCGTGTGGTAAATGTGCAAAAGTTGCAGTCATTCCATCAACTGCTTCGACAACGCGGACACAAACTGTATTATCATATGTTCTGTTATCACCCATAACACCCACAGATTTTACATTTAATAAAACTGCAAATGCTTGCCATGTTTTTGCATAGTATCCACTTGCTTTAAGTTCATCAAGCAAAATAACATCAGCTTCCCGTAAAAGATCCAAATCAGCAGGATTCACATCACCCATGATACGAATTGCCAAGCCTGGTCCAGGAAATGGATGACGGTTAATCATTTCAGCAGGAAGTCCTAATTCTAAACCAATTTTACGGACTTCATCTTTAAAGAGTTCACGTAAAGGTTCAATAAGTTCAAAATCCATCCAATCAGGAAGACCACCAACATTATGGTGTGATTTAATTACCTCGGATGGTCCGTTTACTGAAATAGATTCTATAACATCAGGGTAAAGTGTTCCTTGTGCCAAGAACTTAATTCCGTCATGTTTTTTTGCCTCTTTTTCAAACTCTTCAATGAAAGTATGCCCAATGATCTGTCTTTTTTTCTCAGGATCACTCACGCCTGCTAGTTTACTTAAAAAGCTCTCACGTGCATCTACAACAACTAAAGGCACTTTGAGATTAATTTTAAATACTTGCTCTACTTGTTCACGTTCACCTTTACGAAGCAAACCATTATCAACAAAAACAGGAACAAGCTGATCACCAATTGCTTCATACAACATTGCAGCAACAACGGAGCTATCAACACCACCACTTAAACCACAAAGAACCTTTGCATCACCAACTTTTTCTCTAATTGACTCTATTTGTTGTTTTAAGAAATGTTCCATTTTCCATTTCTCAGTTACACCACAAATATTTTTTGCAAAGTTACGAAGCATCAAATAACCCTCTTCAGAGTGTTGTACCTCTGGATGGAACTGCATCGCATAGACATTTTTCTCTTCATTAGCAATGGCAGCATACGGAGAGTTGTCACTTGTTGCAATCACTTTAAATCCATCAGGAAGTGTTTCTACTCTGTCAGAATGACTCATCCAAACAATTCTATTGTTGTCGCAATCTTTAAATAGTGGAGAAACATTATCTGGATACCCTACAATATTGAGTTCAGCCTTACCGTATTCATGGTGACTTGAACGGATAACACTTCCACCAAAATCTACCGCAATTCTTTGCATACCATAACAGATACCAAGAACAGGAATACCCATATCATAGACACCTTTGTCCACCTCATAAGCATCCTTGTTATAAACCGACGATGGACCACCACTTAAGATGATTCCTTTTGGATTTTTTGCTTGAATATCCGCTACTTTTGTGTGATATGGAAGTATCTCACAGTAGATTTTATCTTCACGAAGACGACGTGCAATAAGTTGTGTGTATTGAGAACCAAAATCGAGGACGATAATGCTAACATTTGTCATTTGAAATGCCTTAGTTTTAATATAAAATT
>CAYRVR010000017.1:0-3626 GCA_964427835.1 uncultured Sulfurimonas sp.
GCTTGACCAGACTCTTTTGGTAAAAAGTAGTAAATCATAGCAATAATAGGCACTGTAAATACGAATGCAACCGCATTATGACCATACCACCATTGAACAAGTGCATCATTTGTACCAGCATACATAGAAATTGAGTGGAACCAATCACCAATATTTGTCTCACCTGCAGCAGATGTTGCTAACATTGTAGGAACTTCCATATTGTTAAACAAGTAAAGCATAGCCACACCTAAGAATGTAGCAATGTAATACCACATAGAGATATAGAGTGATTTTTCACGGCGAATACCGATTAAACCAAATATACTTACACCCCAAAGTACCCAAACAATAACAATAGCGATATCTATCGGCCATTCAAATTCAGCATACTCTTTTGATGTTGTATAACCCATAAAGAGTGATACAACAGCTGCTGCAACACCAAATACATATAACCAAAATTGAAGCTTACCAACAAACATCAAAAATTTAGACTCAGCCATAGATACTTTGAGTACCCTTTGACCAACATAAAACCAAGTAGCAAAAATACCACTTACAGTAAAACCAAACGCAACACTATCAGTGTGCAATGGACGAAGACGACCGAATGCCGTATATTCTGCAATTGTATGTCCAAAGATTGTATTTAATCCTGGAAATGCAAGTTCAAATGCAATAAATACACCGATACTCATACCAACAATTCCTAAAATAATTGTTGTTAGCATGAACATCTTTGCAACCGTATAGTCGTACTCTAATGGACGATTCTCCATATATAGCCTCCTTAAGATTCAAAGCAATTACGCCTCATAAGTGAACAAAGACACTTATCAAGCTAATTAACGACTAAATAATAGCAATTCTATTGTTTAAAGTATCTTAATAATCCATAAAATTGCAGATATATTATCTTTTTGTTTACTTTTGTAATTTAATTTTTAGTTAAGGAATATAAGAGAGTCTCAAACTCTCTTATCGTTTTATAAGTGAAAGAAATTCAGAAAAGATGTAGCGGCTCTCTTTTGGCCCTGGAGATGCCTCTGGATGGTGTTGCACTGAAAAAATTGGTTCATCATTATATTGTAAGCCTTCAATGGTACCATCAAATAAATTTTTGTGTGTTACCGTCGCAATTTCTGTGATGTTATCAGGAACATTATAGTTATGATTTTGTGCAGTAATCTCCACAAGTCCTGTTTTTTCATTTTTTACAGGATGGTTTCCACCATGATGACCAAATTTTAATTTAAAAGTGTCATATCCATGAGAGATAGAAAGAAGCTGATGCCCAAGACAAATACCAAACATTGGAACTTTTGCAGCAATAAGCTTTTTAATCTCCTCTTGCTCTTTTTTTAGCACTAAAGGATCACCCGGTCCATTTGATAAAAAGACACCATCAATCTCTTTGCTGTTGTACTGCTCTATCAACCCTTCTGCAGTAAAATCGTTTGGAATAACTTCCACTGCAATACCTGCACTCACAAGTTCATTTAAAATATTGCGTTTTACACCAAAATCAATTGCAACTATTTTTGCCTCTGCTTTTGGTGCATCATCATACTTGAACTCCCTGTAAGAGAAAGTACTTGAAGTATGTTTGTAGGGTTTTTTTGTACTCACTTTTTCAATATAATTCACATCTTCAATACGTGGTGTATTTTCAAGAATTTTTTTCAACTCTTCTTTATCGCTCACTTCAGTAGAAGCAACCATCATCATCGCACCCTCTGATCGTAACATCTTTGTCAGGTATCTTGTATCAATATCGCAAATTCCCATAACACCGTTTTCTTCTAAAAAGGCATGAAGCGACTGCTGCGCTCTAAAGTTGGAGTAGCGTGCTTGGTATTTTCTAACAATCATCCCTTTTGCATGTGCTTTTGCACTTTCCATATCTTGATCATTTACACCGACATTCCCGATTTCAGGAGCTGTAAATGTTACAAATTGTCCCGCGTAAGAAGGATCACTCATAATTTCTTGATACCCTGTCATAGAGGTATTAAAAACTATTTCACCCACCTCCGTTTTTTGAGCACCAAAACTATTTGCCTCAAGAAAGGTTCCGTTTTCTAGATATATCCAAACTCTTTTCAATTCATGCTGCATTTTCTACTCCATTCCTCTTTTCATCAACTCTTCACGATAGAGTTTTTCGTGTAGTATCTCATACTCATCAGTTCCGGGTATAAAATTCCGTTTATATGAGCGGATTTTATCCATAACGGCATCTTCAATCTCCGAATCATTTGCTAAAAATGACGTAATAGCAGTATATATAATATTTTTTATACGGTTTTCTGTTACATCGAAATGGATGAGATCCTCTTCATAAAGTTCGTCAAGTATCTTATGTGCAACATCTGAAAAACGCTCTTCATAATTGAGAATGACACCATACTCCGGTGCTATTTTTTTCTTTATCATAAAGAAAAGCTGTCGCTCATCTGCAAGCATAAACTCTATCTGATCTTCATTTTCATCACAGATTTCATTTACCTTCTCCTCTAGGGCCATTTCCTGTTTTACATTGGCTTCTAAAACCTTTTGCGCTTCCGCTGCTACTGCTTCTAAGCCTTTTGTCATTGTTACAACACCGCTTTTGTTTAAATCAATTGCGATTTTATTTGCAATGTGAGGAATAGTTTTAAGAGTTACTTTCATAATTAATGCCTAGAGTAAATTTATTGTGATATTCTACACTATTAAATGTAAAAATTTGATTATAAAAACCCTTTTCTTGCCTTTTTGTAAAAAAAAGTTTGAAATTTATATAATAAAATGTTATAGTTGTAGGAAGAAATCTGATCACATTCTTTTTTAAGGAGAAGTATCATGAAAAGAAGAAAATTTATACAACTGAGCACATTGTCTGCTTTGTATCTTCAAAGCAGCATTACATTTACTGCATGTGGTAATCAAAGCAGTGAAAGAAACTCCAAGCTAAACGCAGTCACAATTGATGATAAAATACGCACCATTACTGCATTAGAAGCAACAAACAAAAAACTCTATACAACAAGACAAGAGCAGAGCAACAATCTGTTAAACGCAGGAAGTACCGCAGAACTGTTTCAAAAGTTTCAAAACGCTGCGCTCTCATTGCAGCCAACTCCTAATGACCTCTATTTTTCACAAGAAACCTTATGGCAGAGCTACACAAATGCACACACTGTTTCTTATGAGCAGCTCACAGCACAACTAGCAAAACTCAAAGCAAGCATGCGCCTGTATGACTACCATAAACAAAAGGCACCAAAAACAGCCTTAACGCCTGAGGTACCACAAGAGTCTGCAGCAATAGACAGTGCTGTTACAACTTTTTTACAGACAGTTGAAGATTTTAAAAACCTTCAGTTCGGTGCAGTTGCCATCGACGGACTTACGCTCTCCATTAAACTTGTCTATGTTGTTTTAGAACAAGTAAAAAATTCTACTGCAGGGCAGTATATGCTTGGTCTTGTCTTCAGCGCTTTAACTTCTCTCTTACAAACAATGGAGACAAAAACGCTTCAAAACCTCAACTTTTCCTCAGATACTAATGTTGCCTTGAGCATAGCAAAAATGGCAATTGCTATCATTAGTGTACAAGGACTTGCCGCACTACACAATGCTGCACCGCAACGTTCAAGTCT
>CAYRVR010000017.1:3726-27643 GCA_964427835.1 uncultured Sulfurimonas sp.
GCACAACAATCTGGAGCGCTGCAGGGAGATGCACAAAACTATGCCGCACTCTTTGGAAATCCCATCAATCCCTATGATACAAGTTTTTCAAAGTTTACATCGCAAAATTATGAAGCACTTTTTGCATCCAATCCTATGCTAGAAGAGATTTTAAATGCGCTAGGTATTACCAATCCAAACTTTAGCGTACAAGAGAGTGCAGCTGCCACTACCGCTACAACAGAATCACAAGCCTATGCTTTTGCAGCTACTGTTGCAAATCCAGACTATAGCATCACGACAAATACAACAACACAAGCTTCTAATTTTGCAACTCATCTTGCAGATTTAGCCTACGAGTTTGTGATGAAAATTGAGGATGATGCCTACACTTTTGCAATGAAGGGGATGGAGTATGGCTATCTTTTTGCTTCTAAAGGGGAAGAGGTTGGCCTTATGGCAGACAGAATTTTGTGGATGGCAGTGCAAATTGGTGCTATGGCAGATAGAATCGGGGAGATGGCCGACAGAATTGTCTATACTGAACAACTCATTGTCTACACAGAAACCCTTATTTTAGATTTTGGAATGTTAATCTATGGCACAACGAAACAAATAAGTAACTTTCTTCTTATGGGAATGGCCATTATTTTCGACAGAGAGTGGTACTCGCAAAACCAGCAGAGCGAAGATCCTGTACTGAATGTAATTTCAGACACAACAGAGCGTATGCTCCGTAATATGAAAGAGTATGAGTCTCAGGTACTTGCAAACCAAGTCAAACTCAGAGAGGCTACACTAAAGGCATTAGATTGGATAGATGGACAATACTAGGGCTTCTCTGCTTTGCACAAGTAGCATTACTAGGTGCTACGCAAACCCCACAGCAGATTTATCAAAAGAGCGTCAAACTGCTGCTCGCTGATAAAATAAAATTCCAAGTGCATTCGCTCATGCGTTCACATGAGTATGAACAAGAGCAGTCCTTTAGTATCGCACGCTATGCAGATAAAAAGAGATCGACAACCCTTGTCTGTTTTACCTATCCCCAAAATATTAAAGGCACAGCTATTTTACTCAAGAATGATTACCATCATTCCAGCACTTTAGTCTATTTCCCCTCTTTAGGACGCAGCCGTCTTATACCAAAAGAGGATGAACAAAATGAAGCATTTGGTTTAGGCATATCCTTTTCGGAGATGCATAACGATGCATCCCATCTTGCAAATCTTGGAAAAGTCAAAAAAGATGGGCATACCTACTATAAACTTGTAAAAATAGATGACGAACAAAAGACACTCTATTTTATTGATACGCAAAGCATGGTGCTTAAAGAGATGCAAATATATAAGTCAACAGAGCGTATAAAAGATATTGTTATTCAAAAAATTGCCCTCTTTCATGGAAAAAAAATCATTATAAAGTGGTTTATAAAAGATTATGAAAAAGATAAAGTAACTTATTATAAGGTTGATACAAAGAGTATTACAAGTTCATTCAATAAGAGTATCTTTAAACGCAGCGCTATTAGTCACTGTAGGCCTTAAGATAATGTTTATATAAAAGCGGAACAAAAACAAGCAAAAAGAGCAAATTCGCACCCAAGAGTATAAACATATCAAAAGCAAAAGAGCCTAAAAGCCCTCCAACAAATATCATACCAAAAAGAAATGCCAAGATGGAAATGTTTGATATAAAGATAGGATTGAGTACGCTTGATTCACAACTAAAGTCCTTCGTTTTATAACATATAAAAAGCTGAATGAATGAATCAGCAACAAGACCTCCATATAAAATGACACTCATAAGAGTTGCGATAGTAAGTGGACGGTGTAAAAGAATGTGCGAAGCAATTAAAAGAGAAAATGAGAAAACAACCGATAAAACAACAACAAAACTGCTAAAAAGATTTTTACAATAAAAAAGAAAAAAGAGTGAAGTCAACAGCAATGTCACTAAAATTCCAGTAAAAATCTCTTGAAAAAAGATTTTGATAAAAGCATCAAAATCTGCAATTTTCCCCCGTACATGCAGAGAAAAATCTTTTTGCGTCTTTCCTAAAGTCTCAATACGATTTTTAAGCTGGATAAACTGCTCACTTGAGAGTGTCATGGGAACACCAGCAATAATAAAACTTTTTTTCATATCTTTAGAAAAAAGTTCCATATCATGGTGCATAAAACTATATGCAAGAAGAAACTGTGCAAGTAAATGAGGGTTTTCTTGCTCTTTTGCCATACCCTTAAACTTCCTAAACGCAGTAGGAATACTTATAAGAATTTTTCCTGGGATTATTTTTTCTAGCACCGTTTGTAAATGAATAAGTTTTTTTACCACCACTTCATTATGGAAGCTGGATTTTTTTGCCTCTACTTCTACCACAAAAAGTAAAGATGGGATGTAATATTTTTCAAATTTTTTCACATTTTGCAATGTTTGCGCGCGTGTATCCAAACTGTTAACAATATTTAAATCAACACTCAAATTTTTATACTGCATCATTACCCCAAGAATAAGAAGAAGCATGAATGAGGCGAAAAAGAACTTGTACTTCTGCACAAACGCAGCAATATACACTACATCAAAGTAGTAAGCATGTCCTCTATGCTCATAATAATGAATAAAATAAATACGAAAAGTCATATAAATATATAAAACAACAAGACCAACTAGTAGCATTGCTCCAAAAGAGTGGATCAGACCAAATTGTGATACCAAAAGAAAAAGTGCACTTACAATGGTAGCAATTATAGAGATTTGAATTCCAAAAGAGAGCCGTTTTATATCCATCTTTTGAGAATATATATAATTAATAAGCGTAAGTGAGTAGATAACTAAAAAAAGCAAGGCTAACAAAGAAGCAACATTTATTACAAAAGATGAAAGTTTCAAAACACTCATAAGCAAAAGAGTGTAGAGTGCCATTTCAAGTAAAATATCTAACCATAAACGCAGTGGAATAATAAAAAGCAGCACTAAAAGCGTCATAGGAAGGATATAGAGCGTATAAAAGTGTATCTCTTTGTAAAAATCTTCAAAAAGCATCTCTTTTACAAGTACAGTGCCACTTCTTGCTTTACATTGTAAAGTGTGCAAGAGTTGCTTACTCCTATTTGCGTCAAAAAGAAGTAAATGTATATTTTTCTTCGCATCAACAAGCAGATCTTTTTGAAGCAATTGCCGTGTTTGTTGTGTCAGAGGTGTTTGTCCATCTGTATGACAAAACAGATACTGCATAGGAAGCTGCTGCTCTTTTTTGGGGAAAAGTTCACTCCACTCTATTTTTTGTACATCTATTTTTTCTATAACAAAAATATTTAAAATAACTAAAATAATAAGCAAGAAAATTTTTATTATGCTCTTCAAAACTGACCTCGTAGTAAGAGACTCAGTGTATTTGTATCTTTATTATTTTTAGAAAACAAACCTTCTATTGCCAAATCAAAGCCCTTATAAGTTATAACGTAACGGGGTGCTATGGAATACTCCTCACTGCTATCAATTTTAGAAAGAATAAAACTGTTTTCAAAATAGCCGCTCACTTTGTAAAAAGTCGTAGGTCGAAAACGACTGCGTAGCATTGATATATAGGCACTCTTATGATAGCGCTGTAGATATAAATACTGTGTCTCAAGTGCATTGTAAACCAAATCTGTAAATTTATCAACACCAAACCCCGCAGAATATAAAGCACTATAGTTATTAAAAAGAGGAATTTTATCTCTGTAGGCCAGCTCCGCGCGTAGACCAAAAGATTTATAGGTACTTTCCCCATACAAACCATACTGTTGGTAGCGAAATTCATGCACCGATTTTATAGGCTCATAATCCCCTGACTCAACATAGTGAACAAGTTCTTCACTCGGATTTTCTCCATTATCATAGGCAATAGCCGCATCAAGTAAATTTTGATCTACCCGAATCAAAGGAATTTCCGAATACTTATTGAAATAGGTGGCACCCAACTTCATACTATCATTACTATACTGTGCAATTGCTCCAAATGAGAGCTTATCGAGATAAATTTTTGAGCCCAATGATTTGTTATGAATATCTTCTGTAAGATACGGTACAAGTGTGTTTGCATACAATGGATAAAACACATCCCTGCCCAATGGCTCTTGTTTAAATACATTTTTATAGTATGCAGGAATAAATTGATTAAGCATATAGTTTACATATACATTCTGATAGCTTGCATGTTTTGTATCATAAGGCTGCACAAAAAGCGTCAAAGTTATTTCATCATTGATATAGTAATCTACACTACTCATCCAAAGTGGAACTTTTTTGATTGTCAGCTTTGTATCATAAAAAAATTCGGCACGCGAAGGATTCACAATATCTAAAAGGCTAAAATAATCAAGTACACCAACTTTTTGTACCATTTTTCCAATTTTAAAAGTATAATGCTGTGTAAATTTACGCAAAACGAGACTATTTATAAGGAGCTCTTCATTCTTTTGTATACTCTCAAATGCAACTCCTCCATCTATGGAAAAATCATCTTTTTCATACTGTGATTCAATCAATGCAAAAAAGTAGGGAGCACCTTTATAGACCTTTTTATTACTAACATAACGCCCAAGTATGGTTGCATCTATAACAGGCTGCGAATCACTTTGCGAAGATTCTCCTATTGATTCAAATACAACCGGTACTATTTTTTCTTTTTTTTGCACCTTTTTTTTCTCTACTTTTTTTATACTTTGATGAACTACTATAGTTTTTGTTGGTACCGTTTTAGGCAAAGGGACTTTTTTTTCAAGAGGCTTTTGTTTTTCCTCAAAGCGATAACGGTATGTAGGTGTAATAAGGGCAGTTTTATACTTCGCATCGTCTGCTTGTAAATTTTCCAACTGCATTTTTGCCTCTGCAAAAGTTGCATAACATCCACAACGCACAGAGAACATCTTTCCTATTTCAAGTATTTTACACGTCTTTGAGTCTCCATAACGCTTGAGAAGTTTTAATTTGTTTTGAGAAGTTTTTTGTGCACTCAGCAGTGCAATACTGTAGCAAGTTTGCATCTCTTTTGCATATAATAATAAAAATGGTAAAAAAAAGAGTACAAGAAGACGCAAATTTACCTCCATTTATCATCTAATAGAGTATACTGCTAATCAACTTATTTATAGATAATTCTTATATTATGGAAACTATTATGCGTCATATTCTATTTTTATTACTCTTCTCATCTAGCCTCTTTTGCCAAGAGTGGGTAACACTTTTACAACTACAAAAAAATGTCGCTACACTTTTAATGAGCGGATTGGAATATGGATACGGAGAGAGTAAACTTTCATTCGCCGAAAATAAGAACAACATATCTTATACCATTACCTCCTATACTCTTGTTAATGAACACCAAAGACTCCCTGGTTCTTCATTTATATACAACTATAAGCTAGGAATTTCCCACTCAAAAACACAGCAAAAATACAATGCGCTGCATTTTGATTTTGGCCTTGGCTATGACATAGTAAAAGTGAGTAAAAATGAGTACATTTCACTCTCTTTTCTTACAGGTTTCAATACCTTAGAAACATTTTCTCAAAAAATTGAATTATACAAAGCCGGAGCAAGAATCGCTCTCTCAAAACAGTTTTTGCAACTCCCTCTTTATATCTACGCAAATGCAAACTATACTCTGGATTTTTATCATAGAGGAAATTATGAAGGGAGTGGAATTTATGATGAAGCAAAAATTGGACTGCGTTTAGCACCACAAACATTTACAAATTTTCTCTTTTATATGGGAGTTCACTATACTAAAATAGACGCAAAAACAACAAAAATAGAATCTTCAATGAACTATTTTGGTCTGAGTTATCTCTTTTGAGCCTATTTTGTTAGCAAGGCTGTAAGTTTAGCTGCTTTTTGTGGATCCATTTTGCTAAAAATCTTTCCAACAATCTTTGGCTTGAGTGCTTGAAGAATTACAAGGGCATCCGCTGTTGGCATATCGCTTAAAATCGCTGCAGCAGCCCCTGCTTTCATTTTTGCATAGGTTTGTGCCACTTTGGAAGTTTTTGTACTTTTTAAATCAGCTAAGACTTTTTTATTTTCCGCAAGCATTTTTTTAATGGAATCTTCTTTTGCAGTAATCTCTTTTAGTTTTGCATTCAGTGCTTCTTCTTTTTGATTGAGCTTTGTCTCTTTTTCTTTTAAAAGATTCTCAGTTGCAGTTTTAAGAGCACTTAAGGCCTGTTTTTGTTCATCAATACGTTCTAGTTCAACAAGTAGTTCGCCCTTACGTTGTTCAAATATCTTTGTACAGGTAAAAATTTTATCACTCGTTTGGATGGCAAGAAGTGAAGAGTAAAGAGAGAGTAAAAGTATAAAATATTTCATGAAACTGCCTTTTTATGGTCTTTGTTGGAGTAAGTCATCAGGGCAATTTCATCTAACTCTTTTGCCTCTTTGATTTTTGCTTCTTGCAGAAGCCGTTTTTGTTCTTCAAACTCTAAATACTTAAATTTTTCATACTCTCGTGTAGTAAGCTGAAGCTCTTTGCGCGCTGCTTCAAGCTCTTCTTGACTAAACGCAACCCACTCTTCATTATGAGCAATAAGTGCTCTTTGTCGCTCAAGAAGCGCACGACTTGCCAAAAAACCTGCCATTTGACCATGCTGGGGAGGCATAATGTTTTGCAGTTCTTGTATGGAGTTTTGCAAGGCAGCTTTTGCCTTTTCAAAGACTCCGTTTGCTTTTTGAAAAGCGATTTCACTCTTTTGCATGCTGTTTTTTTTCACACTAACCAAGGAGCTAAAACGCGTTTTCATTGCAAAACCTCTACAGTATTATTGTATCTTCTCTCTCTGGGGATGTTGAGATGATGCCAACTTTTGTTTTACTAATCTCTTCTATGAGCTTCACATACTCTTGTGCAGTCTGTGGTAAATCTTCAAAACGGCGTACACCAGCTGATTTATCCCATCCCTGAAATGTTTTGTAAATCGGTGTTACATTTTCCAAATCTGCAGGAAGATAATCAATAGTCTCTCCCTTATACTCATACGCAACACACACCTTTACCTCTTTAAAACCATCTAAAACGTCAAGCTTCATAAGGGCTAGTTCATCACATCCATTCAAACGTGAAGCATAGCGTGTTGCAACGGCATCAAACCAACCACAACGGCGTGCACGTCCGGTAGTTGTACCAAATTCATGGCCTTGTTCACCCAAACGTTTTCCATCTTCACCTAAATCTTCAGAAGGAAAGGGACCATTACCAACACGCGTACAGTATGCTTTTACAATTCCTGTCACTTTTCCAATATCTTTAGGATTAAGCCCAAGCCCTGTACATGCACCGGCACTGACTGTTGCACTTGAAGTTACATACGGGTATGTTCCATGGTCAATGTCGAGCATTGTTCCCTGTGCACCCTCTAATAAAACACGCTTGTTTTCACTGTCAAGAGCTCTCCAAACCATCTGTGTTGTATCAGTAATAAAAGGAGCCAGTTTTTCTTTATAAAACTGTAACTCTGCAAGCAGATCCTCTTTTTTTGGTGCATGCAGATCCATAACATCAAAAATAGGTTTATTTAAAGCAAAATAGTCCAAAATACTTTGGCACAGTTTTTCAGGGTCTAAAAGCTCACCTGCTCTGTGTCCAATACGATTAATTTTATCACTATACGCTGGCCCTATCCCTTTTCCTGTTGTACCAATTGCCTTGTCACCCTTAAGCTTCTCTTTTGCCTGATCAATTGCAGCATGATAAGAGAGGTTTAAATGCGCTTTATCTGAAATGAACAGACGTCCCTCAAGACCTTCAAATTGTTCCATCTCTTTTATAATTGAAGATGGAGAAAGAACAACACCATTACCTACAACATTCACTGCTTTAGGGTTAAGTACGCCTGATGGAATAAGATGCAGAGCATATTTCACGCCATCTACCCAAATAGTATGTCCAGCATTATGTCCACCCTGACTTCTACATACCATATCGTATTCAAGTGCAAGTTTATCAACTATTTTGCCTTTTCCCTCGTCGCCCCATTGGATTCCGACAATTACATCTGCTTTATTTGTATACATATTTTCTCTTCCCTCTTTTTCTATTGCTCTAATGCTTCGCATAATACATCTGTATATATTGCGAAACCTACAGAAGTGAGCGCTTCATTTTTATATCTTCCACCGCGGGCATAGACTTCGTTATTGACTATACATCTAAAAAATAGCTCATCATAATAGAGCATTTTTGCATAATACATTGGTGCAAGTACTGCATTTTCACACTCGATTTCAGAACATAATTCTTTCATTTTTAAAAGTTCTTCACGAATGGTTTGTGGAACAATATCTAAAAGTTCATCTACCTGTTCTACATATTGCAAATAGACAAGTTTTGTGAGCCACTCTTGACCTATATTTATAAATTTATCTATATTTATATGTCTAAAATCATCAATGCTCAATTCATCAAACATCTCAACAAGTAGTTCTGGTATTTTTATGTTTGAAATTTGAATAAGAGGCTTTACTTCAAGCTTTTGGAAAATATCAATTGCCAAACGTGTTACACTAGAGAGCTTTTTTTCACCCATAAATTCCACACCCACCTGATACTGCTCCGTCGTAGGATAGGTAAAAACAGGTTGAATATAGAACCATTTTTTTTGCTCAGTATTAGCACCAAGACGTTTTTGAATAATGCGCACTACATCAATGGTCGAATCTGCACGCAAAGAGAGCGCATTGTTTTTTTCATCGTTAATGCGGATGAGCTCTCTCTCATCAGCAATACTTTTATGCTGATGGTATGAAAAAATAGGTGTAACAATCTCTTCAAATCCATTTGCTGATAAAACATCACTTGCAACATTCTCAATATGGCGTTTTACTTTTGCACTTGCACCAAAATAGAGCTTTGAGCCATTTGGAATTTCATGTTCTAGTATCATTTATATCTCTTTTTTCTCTATAGCAGTTTTGAAATAGACTTCATTATAAACTTTTGAAGCAACACCCGCATATTCAAGGCGTCCCATTCTGTGTAAAATAAGCTCAATCGCATTCACAACCCATACAGATTCATAAGTAGGAATAAGTCCCATTTGATTAATACGGAAAATCTTTCCTTTTAAATGGTCTTGTCCACCTGCTACATTTACACCATACTCTTCTTTAAGAGCAGAACGTATTTTTGAAGCATCTTTGTCATCTATAGTCGTCATACTACGGGCAGGAACTTTTGGATAACTGTGGAGTCCAATTGCTTCCAATGCTGCTCGTGTTGCCTTTGCACGTCTTGCTGTATTGCAGTACAATATACCAAAACCACCCTCACGCTCAATTGTTTCAAAAACTTCCAAAAGACCTATGATGAGTGTTGTTGCAGCTGTATATGCCGTTGTATTTTGACGTTGCTTTTTAACCTCACTTGCAAGATTAAAATAGTAGCCTTTTCCTGCGCCAATTTTATCTATCGCTGCGTTTGAAAGCCCTAAAATTGCCAAACCTGGTGGTAACATAAGCGCCTTTTGGCTTCCTGCAAGCAGACAGTCTATATGTGTTACATCAATTCTCTCAACACCAACAGCAGTAATTCCATCAGCAATAATCATAATATTTGGATTAATCTCTTTGACTGCTTTTGCAAGCTCTTCTACAGGATGACGCAATCCTCCCGCACTCTCTGAAATCTGTACAGCGATTGCATCAATGTTTTCATTTGCTTTGAGAGCAGCAACAACATCTTCTACAGATACAGGAGTATCCCATTCATTTTTTATCTCAACAGAATGAAGACCATGTGCTTGTGCAATCTTTCCAAAACGCTCTCCAAACTTTCCAGAATTAACATTTAAAAGTGTGTTATGACAAAGATTAATCACTGCCGCTTCCATAGCACCTGTACCACTTGAAGCAATCATTACAACCTCATCAGTTGCCAAAAGTTTAAAAAGATGTGCACGTGTCTTTTCAAATATCGCTTCAAATTCTGGTGTACGATGATGCATAGTCTCATCGCTCATTGCATTACGCACATTTTGAGGTACCGGAGTCGGGCCAGGAGTAAAAAGTAACATATTGTATATCCTAATAGGTTTAGTGTTTAAAAATAAAACCTCGTATTATAGCCAAATAAGTTTAAATTTTTATAGCCTAGCTCTGAAGCAAACGATCCAATAGATCAAATAACTCTTTGGATGCATTCTCAGAATCTTCAAAGAGAGCAATAACTTTTTCACTCTCATTTATATTCCCTTTTGCCAATATTTGCAATGCTTGGACTATTTTTTCATGTAAGGCTCTATGTGGCCTTTCTATTTCAGTAAATTCTACCAAATTACCAAAAGTTTTCTTTCCATCTGACTTATACCATTTTCCCAAAGCACATTGGGTAGGATCACTTTCAAGCGTCTCTTTTTTATTTTTCAAAGCCATATTGTATGCATTGCTTTTAAATATCATGTGGTCAATTTTTAAAGAGCTCAAAGAGAGTTCAGACTCGATTTTACTACTTTCATCTTTTATATGTCCGGCATTTGCAATTAACTCATGCAGCACAGATTTAAAGACATCCAACTGTTGCTGGGAGGAGAGAGTATGTGCTTCAATTTGTTCACTATTTTCAGCCATACTCAAAGAGTTCTGTTTTAAAACACTAATGTTAGCTTCAACTTCACTTGTTGCCTTTTGTGTTCGCTCTGCCAATTTACGTACTTCATCTGCTACAACAGCAAAACCTCTTCCATGTTCTCCTGCACGCGCTGCTTCTATAGCTGCGTTTAGTGCTAAAAGATTCGTTTGATCTGAGATATCCTTTATAAGACTTATCACACTAAATATCTCTTCTACATTCATATTGAGCTGTTCTGAAGACTCTCTTGTCTCACTAATCATAGTACTAATATTTTCCATACTTTTTGTTACCTCATCTGTCGATTCAGTCACTTTAAGCACTACATTAGCAGTCTCTTCATTTAAGCCGTTTACATATTTTACATCTTCAACACTTCTAGACATACTTTGTCGTAAGTTATTTGCATTATCGATATTACCTGCAATCATTTTGTCTGAAAGTGCAAGATTTAAACTGTTTTGCTGTAAGCTTTGTTCTACTTCAAGAGCTCTTTGCTGCGCCTCTTTTGCACTTTCATTTGCCTCATTTGCCAGTACCTCAACTTTTTCTATAAAGGTATTAAAACTTCTACTAGCAGCACCAAGTTCATCATTACTCTTCACCGGAAGTCTTTTTGAAAGATCTGCATCTCCTTGTGAGAGTTCACTTGCAATAGCATCTAAATCTTTAATCGGATTTACAACAACTGTTTTTATAATAAGCATAATAAATCCAAGTATAACAAGGTAAGAGATTATAGCTATAACGACCATACGGATCATCGAATCTTTTGATTTATTTACTATCGCATTTATGATAGATAAATTTTTTCCAATGATTGCATATCCAACAACTCTATTGGAAAAATCTTTAATAGGTTTTGCTATTACAAAAAAGTTTGCCGTTTTTGTATAAGAGCTAAGCTTTGCGGGGTCTATCGTTTTTAGCTCATTGAGATATGCTTTATTTATTACACTCTCTTTAACTGCTACAGTATACTTTCCTATTTTTGGTGCATTTTTAAGTGCTGTTGCCGTAGAGAGATATTCATTTTTCATCACAATAACAATATCACTCTGATGCACTTTTTTGTTGTATTTTACAATAGAGTTTAAACCTTGCATAAACTCTACAGAACCTAAATACTCTCCCTTATGAATTACTGGAGCCAAACCTCGAAGAATGAGTCCTGCCCTTCCTAGTTCTATGGCAACAATAGGGCGTTTTTCTTTTTTTACATAGACAATTGTTTTACGAAAAGAGCTTAAATCATCACCATATTTGTTTGGTTTCCATGCTCGTAAAAAACTGTGTACATTTCTATCATGAATATGTATTTTTATATTTTTATATGCGGTGTACTCTTTAAATTCTTTGGAAATTAAACGCAGTCCATCCATTGCAATTGTTCTATTGTTTTCCAGCAATGCTTCAATAACACTGTAATTATTTGCGATATTAATCGCATTGGTCAAGCCTATATTTTTCTTCGCAGACATAGACTCTTTATATAATGATGCAAGCGTTTGCTCCTGCTCTTTATAAACACCCTTTGCAATATCATTCGCTGAATACAAATAGTTAAACCAAATAACAACTATACCCACAACAATTGCTAAAATTATTGGAAAGTTTACTTTTTTACCAATCGACCAGTTCTTCATGCATTACCTTTTTTTATACTCTTTTCATTTTAGCTGTTTCGTCTTTAGAATCAACTTATATTGTTGTGAAAATATGGTAAAATTCCTTTTTTAAAGGATACAAATGACACTCTATGACTCAGCAATACTAGGTACTATCGAAGGTTTCACAGAATTTTTACCCATCTCATCAACGGGGCACCTCATTGTCGCAAGCCAGTTTTTAGGAATTTCTCAAACAAATGTTACAAAGGCTTATGAAGTTATCATACAGTTTGCTGCTATTTTAGCTGTGGTATTTAACTATAAAGAGAAGTTTACCCTCCAAAAGATCGAACTTTGGAAAAAAGTCATTCTCGCCTTTTTTCCAATAGGCATAGTTGGATTTATATTTTCGCACCAAATAAAAGAGCTCTTTAGTATTACCATAGTAGCTGTTATGTTCATAGTGGGCGGGATTATATTTTTAGTTGTAGAAAAATTTTACATACCCAACGAGGAAAAACTTGTTGATGATGTAGAGGCTGTCAATTATAAGCAGGCTCTATGGATTGGGATTGCACAGGTGTTTGCCCTTATTCCCGGCACCTCAAGAGCAGGTTCTACAATCATTGGAGCCTTGCTTGTAGGACTAAGCCGTAAGGCAAGTGCAGAATTTAGTTTTTTACTTGCCTTTCCTGTTATGAGTGCTGTAACACTCCACGATATACTCAAACACTACCATGAGTTCTCAACAGCAAACCTTGATGCCCTTGCCGTTGGCTTTCTAGTTGCCTTTGTTGTAGCATATATCACGATTAAACTCTTTTTAAAATTTTTAGAAAAATTTACCTTTGTTTCATTTGGTATCTACCGAATACTCTTTGGTATATTTCTCTTAACATATTTTAACTAATAACATTATTTAACTTTTGGAACACTCTTTGCTGTCTTTGTAGTAATTTATATTACAAGGATAGCAGATGCGGAAAATAAAATACTATAATTCTCAACTCACTTCCATCTTTAAAAAAATAGAAAAAGGTTTCTCAAAATTGGGAGAAAAAATTTTATAGATTCTTTAAAATCTTTCCCGCAAGGGCGAGTGCCTGAGAGCGATGCGATAATTTTTTCTTTATCTCATTATCAAGCTCTCCTAAAGTCTTATCGTAACCCAATGGAATAAACATAGGATCATATCCAAAACCACCTTCTCCTCTTGCCTCGGTTATTGCATTTCCATACATCCAGCCGTGCACTGTTTTTTCTACTCCTTTTGTAACAATAGCAATTGCTGCTGTATAAAAAGCAGCAGAAGAGTCAACTCCTTTTTTCTTTATATCCTCCATAAGTTTATAGAGGTTCTCTTTATCACTTACATTCTCACCAGCATAGCGTGCACTGTAAATTCCAGGCGCACCATCTAATACATCTACACTAATACCACTATCATCAGCCATAACAAGTGCTTCTTCATCACCCAAAGCTTCATACACAGCTCTAGCCTTAATCAAAGCATTTTCTTTAAATGTATCTGCATCTTCTACTATCTCAAACGCAGGAATAATATCGGTATAAGCAAGTACCTCATACTCTTTACACAACTCTTTAATTTCTCTTACTTTTCCCTTGTTAGAGGTTGCCAATACTAATTTTTTCACTTCTATTCCTTAAAATATCTTTTAAATTCTCTTTTTTATCTTTTACAAACCATTTATAAATAATAGTTGCTCTATAATTTCGAAATTATACTATAACTCATAGTAAATCATTTTAAAAGGTTTCATATGTTTAAAAAAGTTCTTCCACTCTCTACAATTCTCTTTTTGAGATTTTTAGGGTTGTTTCTGGTTTTACCGGTTCTTTCTGTTTACGCACTTGATCTCAAAGGGGCAACGCCCTTTTTAGTCGGTGTTGTTGTTGGGGGATACGCTTTAACGCAAGCTGTATTTCAAATTCCTTTTGGAAGCATGAGTGATAAAATAGGAAGAAAACCGACAATCTTGCTCGGTCTTCTTATATTTTTTGCAGGTTCTGTTTTATGTGCCTATTCAACAGATATTTATACACTTATGCTTGGACGTTTTTTACAAGGTGCAGGAGCAATTGGTTCTGTTGTAACTGCAATGATTGCTGACTTGGTTGAAGAAAAAACCCGTGGCCATGCTATGGCAATTATGGGTGGTTTCATTGCAATGAGTTTTGCAGTGGCAATGGTAGCAGGTCCTGTTATAGCTTCTCACTACGGAATTAGCACGATATTTATCATCACTGCTGTTTTAGCACTTGTTGCAGTCGTTATTCTCTTTGCAAAAGTACCGACACCGCCAAAAATAAAACATATTTATCACAACAAAACAAAAACGAGTGATATTCTTAAAGATCCAAATCTTTTAAGCATGATTATTATTAATGCGATGCAAAAAGGACTTATGACCGCTGCGTTTGTGATTATTCCTGTCTTTCTTACAAAACCAGAATATGGTTTTAACTGGGCAAAAAGTGATCTCTGGATGGTCTATGCACCGGCAATGGTAGCCGGACTCATCGCAATGGGACCAGCTGCAGTCTTTGGAGAGAAAAAAAATATTCCAAAACAGATATTTATGCTCTCAATTGTCCTCTTTACAGCCTCTTTTGTGCTTATGGGAACAACACACTCAAGTGCTGTTTTTGTAACTGCTGTTATCTTTTTCTTCGTTGCGTTTAATATGATGGAACCATTAGTACAATCAATGATTTCCAAATTTGCTAAAGTACACCAAAAAGGTGCGGCACTTGGAATTGCAAACTCTGCCGCTTACTTCTTTACCTTTATCGGTGGTACATTTGCAGGGCTCTACCTTGATGTAAGTTCACGTGCAACACTTGGTCTTACTATTGGTGCTATTAGTCTGATATGGCTTGTATGGACAGCACTTAAAATGAAAAATCCTCTACGCTATTCACATCTTGTTATTCCTGAAGATGAAGTTGATTTTGATAAGCTGAATTCTTTAGAGAGTGAACATATTGCAGAATGGTTTATAAATGAAACAGAGCATGTAGTAGTTATAAAATATGCTTCTGAGAAATTAGAAGAAGATGCACTCAAAGCGCAAGTTATAAAATAAAAAGGCACCACGCTTTACAAAGCGTGATGTTTTTTAATCCTCAAGTTGTTTTAAATCATCCTCATCAAACTCTTGACGAAGAGGAATGGCAATACTCACTCCAACTAAGAAAAGTCCAAAAAGAAGTACGACTAAGCTCTCATGACCATGAAAGTATGTTACCAAGGTTGTTTTTCCTAAACTCTCACCCATAATTTTTTTGAAAAAGTCAAAATAGAGTGTAAATACAAGTCCTCCAAATATCCCACCAATTGCACCGACAAGAACATCAATACGTCCCTCAGCAATCGAAACCGGACCAGTTCCAGGACATTTTCCAAAAATAGCCATTGAAGCACCAAATATAGCACCACCAATAATAAGACCACCTAAAATAATAGGTTTTGGATGGTACGATGCATAGCCCATTTGAACCATAAAGTAAAGTCCAATTGCAGCAAGTCCAATTGCTAAAAAGAGCATTTTAGGAACTACTGTATCACGAAGCATAGCAAATCCGGCAATCTTTTCAAATTTATCAACCCTACTATACTGAATAATACCACCAAATACGATTCCTATTAAAAATACAACAAAAACGGATCCGTGAGATTCATTAGCAACCGTTGTAAACATATCTAAAATTCTATCTATCATCATTTGCCTCACTTTTATAAAAGAGTTTTCCTGTAACTAAAAGACTAATAATTACAACTGTTCCAAATATCATACTACTTATAGCAGTTTGTGCTACTCCACTTAAAAAGTGTCCACTTGTACAGCCACCAGCCATACGTGCACCGATTATAAGAAAAAATCCGCTGATAAAGCTCCAAAACAGTCGTGACATCACAGAATTGTTTTTATACTTCTTCCAGGCTGTTGGAATAATAGAAAAACGGAATGTTTTTGTTATAAAAATAGAGGTCATCAAACCACCAAACAGAGCACCTAAAAGCATTACACCTTCCCATGCTCCTGCAAAATGTACATCTTTTAAATATGTATACTTTTGAGGATCTAAGTTAAAAAGTATTCCTGCAAAATAGGGTACATATGTCGATGCACCTAAAGGTCTGTTTGCCCCAAAAATTGAAAATGTAAAAAGTACAAGTAGCGCCATTAAAATTCCGGCTACCCACCATGGCATACGTCTAATCATGTTAATCCTTATAATATAAATTACAAGAAATTATATAATTTTTTTGATTAACCTACTATTATTTTAATTATAATGACAACGAATAATATTTACTTATATTACTATATTGGAGAGTTTATATGAGCTGATTCTTTATAAATTCGTGGTAGTGTCCCTCTTCATTTTCCAACTCTTGATGGGTTCCTCTTTGAACAATTTTCCCATCATTAAGTACATAAATCATATCTGCATTTTTTACGGTACTGAGTCTATGTGCAATGGTTATTACTGTTTTTGTTTGTAGTATCGGTTCCAAAGCCATAAAGAGTTTGGCCTCGGTATGGACATCAAGTGCTGAAGTTGACTCATCAAAAATTACAACGCTAGGATTGGCAATGAGCATTCTAGCAATACTCAAACGCTGTCTCTGTCCTCCTGAAAGGCGTACACCATGATGTCCCACAAGGGTATCTAAGCCTTGTGGCATAGTGGAGAGCATCTCTTCTAGCTGTGCAATTTTCAAGGCTTTAAAAAGCGTTACATCATCAATGTTTTCATCTCCCATCGTTATGTTAAAACGCAATGTTGAGTTAAAAAGAATAGGCATTTGCAATACTAAAAATATTTTCTTACGGATAGAGTGTTTATCAAGTTCTTCTGTAGCAATGTTATTATAAAAAAGTTCCCCTCCACTCTTTTCATAAAAGCCGGATATTATCTGTGCCAAGGTAGTTTTTCCACTCCCGCTAGCACCAATAAGAGCTATTTTTGAGCCTTTTTCTATTGAAAAGGATATATCTTGTAAAATCATTTTGTCGCTTGTTTCATACGAAAAGCAGAGATTTTCCAGTGCAATATCTACACCATCGCCCACAAGTTCTTTCTCTCCACTTACCTCACGTTTTAAACGCAGCACTTTGTTAATGCGTTCAAGTGCCGCTTTTGCTGCGGAGTAACTGTACTGCATGGAGAGTAGATCCTGCACAGGTGTCATAATAAACCAGATATAGCCAAACATTGCAAACATCATACCGATACTCAAATCACTATAAGCAACCAAAAGCAAACCGCTCGCACGGATAAGTTCAAAGACACTCAAAAAAATTGTATAAGAGAGTTTCTCATACGCTACGCTCTTAAAGTTAAAGCGGTTAGAGTGTTCTTGTATCTTTTTTGCCTGATCAATTGCTTTTGAAAAAAAATAGCTCTCTTTGTTGCTTGCTTTTATCTGTCCATAGAGTTCAAGCGTCTCACCAACATCCTCTTGAAACGCAGCGATTGCTTTGTTCTCCTCTTTTTTTAACTCTCCCACTTTAGCTGACATCTTCTTACTGATAAACATAATAAGCGGCTGTACAAACAAAATGAGTACCCCAAGCAAAGGACTAATCGCTATCATCACAATAGCTACACCTATGAGTGTTAAAACAGAGGCCACCAAACGGCTTGCACCACTCATAATAAAATTATCGAGCGTATCAATATCTGTAATCAAGTTGGCTGTTATGGCACCACTGCCAAGAGTTTCAAACTCATTCATTGATGTCTTTTCAAGATGTCTTAAAAGTCTTGCACGTATCATAAAGGTGATGTATTTTGATATTCTTGTAAAGATTTTTGTTGTTATTACACCAAGGTAGTAGTACAAAAAGCGTAAAAATACAACGCTAAACGCAACAATAGCGATGTAGTAAAATGCAGAGCCACTCCCTAATAATTCATTAATTGTAGGGACAATATAATGCGGTTTATGTAGTAGTACCTCATCTACCATCATTGGAAGTAAAAGAGGAATAGGTACACTAATAATGATGGCAAAAAGTGTAATGAGTTGCCCATTAATCAGTGCTTTTTTATGGTGCAGCGCTAATTTAAAAATGGATCGTATGGTTATTTTATCATTCATCCAAGAAGTATACTCTATAAATGCAAATTATGCGTTTACACTTATAGCATTTTGTATGCGAGTGAGCGTTTCTTCTTTTCCTAAAATTGCCATAACGCTATCAAGACCAGGTCCGCTCATTTTTCCAAGTAAGGCAACACGTAGAGGGTTTCCTATTTTACCAAAGCCTATCTCCATTTCATTTACAACCTCTTCCATCACATGATGGTAATCAGATGGAAGGTGGAGAGTATCGGCTGCGTTTAGCTTTGCTGCAAAGTTCTCTAAGACTTCAAAAGCATTTCCTTTAAAGGCTTTTTTTACTGCTTTTGCATCATATTCTGTCGGTCGTGTAATAATTTCATTACAAAGCGTAGCAAGTTCTTTAAGCGTTTTTGCACGCTCTTTGAGAACATCGAGTAAAATCTCTTTTTTATCGTGTGAAACAAGTGTTACACCAAAATCAACCAATAATTCTACAAGTTCTTCATTTGGAGTGTTTTTGATATAGTGCGCATTTAACCAGTCAAGTTTTTCCGTATTGTAAATAGATGCTGATTTATTAATATCTTTTGGATCAAAGAGCGCTTGCATCTCTTGCATTGAAAAAATCTCTTGATCACCATGGCTCCATCCAAGACGTACAAGAAAGTTCAACAATGCCTGTGGAAGGTAACCCATAGCCTTGTACTCCATCACATCTGTTGCACCATCACGTTTTGAGAGCTTTTTACCTTGTGCATTATGGATCATAGGTACATGGTAAAATTTAGGAATTGCAAATCCTAAAGCTTCATAGACTACTATCTGCTTAGGAGTATTGGAAAGATGGTCATCTCCACGGATAACTTCATTTATACCCATCAAAGCATCATCAATTGCCACAACAAAATTATAGGTAGGAGTACCGTCCCCACGTGCAATGATAAAATCATCTAAAATATCTTCTGCTTGAAACACAACATCACCCTTGACACCATCATGAATGACAATTTCACCGCTTAATGGTGCTTTTATACGAATAACAGGTTCAATCCCCTCTGGAGGTGTTCCTTGAAAGTCACGGTATCTGCCATCATACTTGGGACGCTCTTTGTTTGCCATCTGCTCTTCACGCAACGCATCAAGCTCCTCTTTTGTCATATAGCATTTATAAGCTTTTCCCTCATCTAAAAGTTGTTGGATATACTTTGCATAAATATCGCTGCGTTTACTCTGATAAGTAATTTCACCATCAGCTTCAAGACCAAGCCACTCAAAAGCTTCTAAAATAGCCTCTGTTGCCTCTTGCGAATTTCTTGCTTTATCTGTATCTTCAATCCGTAAAACAAACTTACCATCATTTTTTTTCGCCCACAAATAAGAAAAAAGTGCAGTACGAAGACCACCAATGTGTAAATAACCAGTAGGACTTGGAGCAAAACGTGTAATAACCATAAATATGCCTTTATAAATAAGTAGTGAAATTGTAGGCAAATATTGGTTAGAAGCAGGTTAAAAGCCCACTTTAGCTAACTGTTACTCAAAGCTTGGTAAAATACCTCCAAAAAAAGAAACGGATACGTATGTATAAAATTTTACTCCTCCTCCTGATGACAACGCTACTGAGTGCAAAAATATATGATGGTGTTGCAATCACTGTTGAAGATGAAGCAATCACACTCTATGATATACAAAAGATGATGCAAGAGACGAAGCTTGATGCAAAAAAAGCAGCCGACATTCTCATCCGTCAAAAACTTGAAGATGAAGAGATACAAAAAAGAAACATCTCTGTCACAGATGATGAAGTTTACAAAGATATTAAACAAATTGCACAGCGTAATCATATGAATATCGCACAACTTTATGATGCTGTTCGAGAAGCAAACGGCCTTACATCGAGTGAATTTAAAGCAAAAATGAGAGAGAAGCTCCTCAAACAAAAACTCTACCAAGCAATCGCCATGGGAGCAATGGATGAACCAAGTGATGATGAAATCCGTAGTTACTTTACCCTCCATAAACAAGAACTAGAGCATCCAAGTGCTTTTAAAGTCACTATTTACAGCTCCAAAAACCAAGAAGAGCTCCAGACAAAAGTGCATAATCCAATGTTTTATTCTCCTTCTATTACTTCCCAAGAACAAACGCTCGAGTACGAGAGAATTTCTCCACAACTAGCAACACTACTAAGTAAAACAAAAGTGGATAGTTTTACGCCTGTAGTTCCCAATGGACAGGGTGGATTTATGAGTTTTTATCTCAATGGTGTTCTTAAGGCAAAAGATGTAACTGCTGCGAGTATGCGTCCACAAATCATTAATGCGATTATGGCAAAAAAGCGAGAAGAAATTCTTGATGAGTACTTCACACGTCTGCGTGACAACAGCGACATTAAAATCATACGACTGCCGGAGTAAACAATGCTAAGTGATAAAATTTTTATAAAAATTGCCAATGAAATAGCTTCCGCATCAAAGTGTGTCTCTAAACAGGTGGGTGCTGTCATTGTAAAAGATGGACGTATTTTAAGTACAGGCTATAATGGTACGCCTCCGGGATATGAAAACTGTTGTGATCACTGGAATAATGAATACACCTCTGAACATCACGAATGGAGTAAAACCTACGAAATCCATGCAGAAATGAATGCCATTATTTGGGCGGCAAGAAAGGGAATAAGCATCGAAGGGGCAACTATTTATGTAACGCTCGAACCTTGCAGTGAATGTAGCAAAAATCTCATTGCTTCAGGCATCCAACGCATCGTGTATCAAACACCCTATGAGCATACCCACTCCGATATTATCTCAAAATTTTTAAAAGACAACGGTGTGAGTATTGAGCAATTAAGCCTCAAGTAAAAATTCTACTATTTTAGCAGGTGGACGGCCTATAACAGCCTTGTTATCTTTTATAACAATAGGACGTTCTATAAGTTTTGGATGTTGTGCCATTGCTTCTATAAGGGCATCTTCATCTGTAACATCTTTGAGGTTTAACTCTTTATAAATTGACTCTTTTGTACGCATAAGATCTCTTGCACCAATACCTAGTTTGTCTAGTAAACTTTTAATCTCTTCTTTTGTCAGTGGCGTTTCAAGGTATTTTACTATCTCCGCGTCAATGCCATTTTCTTCTAAAATTTTCACTGCTTCACGTGATTTTGAACAGCGTGGATTATGTAATAGTGTTAATTTACTCATTTTTATCTTCTCTCTTTTTTTTGTAATTGTAACATTTTATGTGCATCGTATGCTAAACGCAGCACCCCTACTGCATAATTTGAAGAGTTGTTATAGCGAAGAATTTTTTGAATATAGTACGACATATACTCTAAATCTTTTCTCCCCTTAGTAAAACAGGCCTTAGCAGCCTTTTTCTTTCTCTTTTTACAACAGAATGTGGCATTCTTATGTTCAAAAGCATATTTGTACCACGTATCTTCAACCTGTGGCACATTTGGCATTTTTCCAAAATTAATCAATGTATGAAACTGTGCCTTTGTATGCAAAAATTTTGCCACAGAGACAATGGCATCCTCCATTTTACTCAGATCAGCAACCTTTGCTTTATAGGAATCTGTATAGATAAAACTATTTGGCATGAACTGAGGAATGCCCACTGCACCTGCGTAAGAGCTTGCAAGGTTACACTCTTGGGGAGCAACTCCTTTTTTATAGCAGTGTTTTATAATCGCAGCCATATTACTTTTTCCCATACGCAACAGCCACTTCTCTCTGGGAGTTTTTGCCGGTGTACGGACGACCATTGTATTAAAAACAATGAAGGCATCATGGGTTGGTTTGATTTTTCCCAGACTCGTCTCTTTAAGTAAAATTGCTGCAATGATTTCACGATTCACACCATATTTTTTCTCTGCATAGTCATAAACTTTTTTATATTTTTGAAGGTTTTGTACCATTTGGGGAATATGCCGGACAAGGACATTATTTGCCTTTTTCTCTTTTTGTCTATGGTATGCTATTTTTGATGGTTGCAGGTATTTCCAACTGATTTCATCATACTTTTGTGTTTTAAAATATGAAAGCAAAAAAGCATTGGCATACTCATACGAGACACCAGCCTTTACAACACGCTTACATATATCTTCATAATTTTTATTTTTAAAGCCACAGTCACTATACTTTGCCAAAGCAAAAGAAGAAGAAGAACCAAAAAGGAGTAAAAGTAGGAGTATATTTTTCATCTGTTTTTATTGCACCTTTAGGTTTTCATTTATAGCATCTATTGCCTGAAATAAGAGTTGCTTTGTCTTCTCTTTTGAGACATTTTTAGGTTCAAAATGGTCACTGACCACTTTAAATATATGAAAGTTTTTAATAGCGGGATTATGCATGACCGCATCATAAAAACCATAACTCTCCATATCTACCAAAGCATATTGCCCACCACTCTGCGCCGTATCCAAACAAGTAAGATGGTTTTTAGTATCACAAATGTGACAATGAACACCATTATATTCTAAAGAACCTATCTCAAGAAGTTCTCCAATTGCATAAGTATAGCTTCCCCCACATATACCTGCGTTTAAGTAAATATCTTCATCACTAATATCAAAGAAATTTATAAGTGTTTGTGTAGCTATACGTGCTTTATCTACGCCGATACCACTGATAATAACTCTAATGGAATCATTTTGAAAAATTGTATAATTGTTGAGTTTTGATTTTTTGAGTTTATAAAAATCTACAAAAGCCTGTGCTTCTGATTTTAATGCGGTAACTATGTAAAGCATAGTGTTTCTTTTTTTTGTTTTGAAGGTGCCTCTCTCCAGATTGCTGCGGCACATAAAATTGCGAGGTGTGCTGCTGTATTCCTACCCTGACACATTATCTCACAACCCTATTGCACAGGTCTAAAGAGAAGCGATGAAATTATAGCGTATTTAGCTTAATCATTTCTATATTTTGAGATACCACAAGGCTGATTTGGGGTTGGCGGATGCTCTTTTAAATATGTCAAATCTTCCAAAGTTTGTGTAAGCACTTTTTTTTGTTGCAAAATAGGCAACATTAAATTATCTTTTTCATTCAGTGGAATTCCCCAGTCAAGAAGAATTTTTTGCACCTCATCATCCAAGTCTTTTAGGGCATTTTGTATATGTTTTATTGAATTATCTATCATCATAAGAGGAAGTATAGCAAAATTTTAGAAAAGTTTTGGTATAATTGCATTTCCAGAATTTTACAAAGGAGCCATCGATGCCAAAAATGAAATCGGTAAAAGGCGCTGTAAAGCGTTTTAAAGTGAAGAAAAATGGTCAAATTAAACGTGGAACTGCGTTTAGAAGCCACATTCTTACAAAACAAGATGCAAAAACTCGTCGTAGACAACATGCTCCAAAAGTAGTTGCAAAGTCTGATGAGAAAGCAATTAAGGATATGATTAACTAATTTATAGTTTTTCATTACATCTCCAACTTTTAAGAGTTGGGCAAGCCCGTCAAAGATACGGCACCTTGACTACACAAGTAGCTGGGTAAAGAAACAAAAGGAAAGAAATGCCAAGAGTTAAAACAGGTGTTGTTCGTAGAAGAAGACACAAAAAGATATTAAAATTAGCAAAAGGTTTTTATAGCGGTCGCCGTAAACACTTTAGAAAAGC
>CAYRVR010000018.1:0-4909 GCA_964427835.1 uncultured Sulfurimonas sp.
AAAGCTCCTCTTGCATTCTTTGTAACTCTTCATAGTGCTCATCTTCTGTATCATTACATTGTACATACATAATCGTTTGTGGATCTATAAAACGGGCAAGGGTGTCAATGTGGGAGTCTGTGTCATCTCCTGAAAGGTAGCCATGGTTGAGGTAGAGAATATGCTTTGCCCCAAAATACTCTTTTAGTTTTTGTGTAATAGTGACTGCGTTTAGATTTGGATTTCTGTTAGGATTGAGCATACATTGAGAGGTTGTAAGTATTGTACCTGCTCCATTACTCTCAATAGCGCCACCCTCAAGGACAAAATCTACTTTTTTAAGTGGGTATTTGTAGTATGGAGCGAGTGCGGCACTCATTTGATTGTCTTTTGTTGCTTCAAATTTATTACCCCAGGCATTGAATGTAAAATCAAGGAGTATTTTTTCTCCATTTTTTTCTATACTAATAGCAGAAGTGTCCCGTGCCCATGTGTCATCTGTTTGGTAGTGGACAAACTGGATGTTTGTGCTATCTTGAAAATATCTTTTTACCACATCTATGTCATGGCAAATGAGTAAAACAGGTTGGTATTTTCTTACTACGTTTATAATATTTACAAATGTTGTTTGTGCTTCTTGCAAATACTCTGCCCAGTCTGTTTTAGGATGGGGAAAGATAATTTGTGTAAAACTTTGTTCTTCAAACTCTGCGATTAATTTTTTTGACCCAAACATGCTGTATAATTCTCCCATGGCTTACATAACTTTAAATAAAAAATATTTTTTTAATAATCTTGATATTATCACGCAACTCACATGTGACAAAGATAAAATAGCCCTCGTTTTAAAAGATAACGCATACGGGCACGGCCTTTTGGAAGTAGCACAAATGGCACAAGAGTATGGCATACGCAAAGCAGTTGTACGCTCTGTTAGTGAAGCAGAGCAGGTTGAAAAATATTTTGAGTATATTTTAGTTCTTGCAGATACTCCTGCACAAAAGAGTGAAAAAATCCGTTTTACTATTAATGATTTATCTCAAATAGAATACTTTGCAGTTGGCACAAAAGTAGAGTTAAAAGTAGATAGTGCTATGAATCGTAATGGAATTGAAGCAGATGAACTTGCCAGAGCATTTGAAAAAATCCAAGCACGAGGTTTGGTGCTTGAAGCGGTTTTTACCCATCACAGTAGTGCCGATGAAGAGAATGGTTTTTACCTACTGCAAAAAGAGAATTTTGCACAGATAAAAAAAGAGGCGCAAAGATTGGCGAAAATGTATGGTTTTGCTCCTTTGCGTTTGCACTCTTGTAACTCTGCAGCACTCTTTAAAGAGACTGCGTTTGATGAAGATATGGTGCGTGTAGGCATAGCAGCTTATGGATGTTTAGAACTTCCTTTTGAGGGTTTACATAACAAGTTACAGCCTATTTTACAGCTCTTTATAGAGAAAATTTCACAGCGTACACTCCAAAAAGGGGAGTGTGTCGGGTATGGTGCAACATTCCAAACGCAGCAGGTATGTGAAGTAAGTAATTATGATTTTGGGTATGCTGATGGTTTTTTACGCTCATGTTCAAACCATTACGTTACTCCAAATGGAGAGAAAATAGCAGGAAGAATATCGATGGATAACAGCTCTTTTCTTACAGATAAAGAGCAACTCTTACTTTTTGATGATGCAAGAGTTGCTGCCAAGCAGGCAGGGACCATTAGTTATGAAATGCTTACATCGCTTAGAAGCTACATTAAACGCAGCATAGTTACTACGGACTGACGCGTACAACTGCTTCGGGAAAAATAACACCATCAACACCTAAAAGAACCAGCTCTTCTATTTCTGATTCTTCTTCAATTACAACAAGAATTTTTGCATCAAAAAGGTAGTTTTCTGCAATTTTTTGGGCAGTTTTTGCTAAAGCTGTCTCTACTATAATGTAGGCAGCACCAAGAGCATTGGCATAGGCTACTTCTGTAATGTTTTCTACTTTGAGTGCAAAAGTGATAGCATTTTCTTTAAGGTAGTTAATAATATCTAGATTGCCTTCGTGAAATTCCAGATAAATTGTAGATGCGGGTGGTGTTGTTAAAATCGTATCGATATCAAAGACGTGGTAAAATTTTGGTGATTCTAAAAATTTATGACCAAAAAAGAGCATTATTTTGCCTCAACAAGACACTCTCTTGAACAATAGTATTTTCCATTGCTCAAAATTGCCTCTTGGACTTCAACATAAACACCACAGTTTGCACATTCGACCATATCATTTGCTTCGAGTTTTTGTTGTGGTTTTTTGCCTGTGCTTTCTCTTTTTTTGATTGTTGGCTTTGTTTTAAAAAACATAAAATAGACAGTCGCAATAACTGCCGCTATAATGAGTAGTTTAAGTATCATTCATTTTCTCCTAAAAGTAAGTAGTGTCTGTTATCTTTTTCAATTATTTTATACGGCATATCGCCATTGGTATCGCTGAGTTCATCAAAAACCTTTTCACCTTTGTAAAAGAGGAGTTTTGAGTGAGCATCTCGAAAATTTTGGCTGAGATGCAGAAGCATTTTTGTATCAGTCACAGCCCGAGAGGTGATGCAATCGAAAATTTGTGGTTGCATCTCTTCGACCCGTTTTTTTACAACTGTTACATTCTCAAGTCCTAAGTCCGCTTTTATAAACTGCAAAAAGCTTGCCCTTTTGGTCAAAGGCTCTACAAGCGTAACTTGTGTTTGTGGCAGAGCAATAGCTAAAATCATACCGGGAAACCCTGCACCGGTACCGATATCCATAAGGGAGTCAAGTGGAGGTAAAAATTTTATTGGGTAGAGCGAGTCATAAATGAATGCATCAACTGTTTTTTCATCTTTTGCACCTGTAAGATTATGGATTTTATTCCATTTATGGAGCTGCTCTTTATATTTTTGTATTTTAGAGAAAAAATTCTCTGGCAGAGGCAGGGCTGCGTTTAGTATTTGATTTTTTAGATTCAACTAGCTTCCTTATGTTTATGAAAAGAGTTTTTTCATCATAGTAAAAAACATTTTAAATATTCCCTTATTACCAACAATATTGTTAATAAACTCATCGTAAGTAATATTCTTTTCTTCTAAAAAGCCGCGTAGATATTTTTCACTGGCTTCCATCCCACCATGTTCTTCTATTTGGAGAAGTTTTGCATAGATTGGTTCTATTTGTTCAACAGCACTCTTTGGAGCTGCTTTACGAAATGCGGTATGAGAGATGATTTCATTTGTAATAGGATCTATTTTTGGCTCAAATTCTGTAACAACCCAGTAGTAACTGCCATCTTTTGCAAGATTTTTTACAACGGCCATAATATTTTGTGCTTTATTGATGCGATCCCACATCATTTTAAAGACAATTTTTGGCATATCAGGATGTCTGATGATGGAGTGAGGCTGTCCTACAAGCTCTGCTTCACTATAGCCGGATATTTCTACAAAGTAGTCATTTCCATACTCTATGATGCCCCTTGGATCTGTTTTTGAGACAATATAACGCTTTGGATTGAGTTGTATTTCATGTGAAATTGGTTCTGGATGTTGCAAAGCTATCTCCTCTATCTAATTTAAGACAATTATATAATTATATTTATTAAATTTATGCAATAATAGGAGAATTTTATGTGAAGGTTACTGCAAATGACGAAGTTTCAAACATTAGAGGCTATTGAAAGAGCAAAGTTGGCACATATAGAGCAAATGGAAAAAATAGATCTCATGTTACGTGGGGTGAGTGTAGAGAATCCTACGAGTATTTCTAAGGTAGAGTGTGATTTTGGACAATGGCTTTATGGTGATAATACTGAATCTTTGAAACATCTCTTGGGTGTACAGTTTTATGATGAGTTAGACAGGGAACATGAAGAGTGGCATGTTGAGTATGCCAAAATTTATGACTTGCTTTTACAAAAACAAAGCCGGGGCTTTTTTGCGAAAATTTTTCACACTTCAAGTGTTGATCCTCTTGTTTTGGATAAGGCAAAAACATATTATGTTGAGCTTGAAAAAATAACAGAAAAACTATTGCATTCCTTAGAAAAATCTGAGCGGCGTCTTGCGGCTATAAATACATCAAAATTTGTTTAAAAACTCTTGCATTTCGTTGACAGGGAGTGGTTTAGAATAGAGATAACCTTGAATAGAGTCACATCCATTTTCTAGAAGAAATTTTTCCTGTTCTTTTGTCTCTACACCTTCAGCAATCAGACCTAAGTTGAGACTTTTTGCTAAAGCAATAATAGCTTTTGTAATAGCCATATCATCTTCATCTTGAGGAATGTCATCTATAAATGATTTATCAATTTTTAGTTTACTCAGTGGGAGTTTTTTAAGATAAGAGAGTGATGAATAACCTGTTCCAAAATCATCTACAGAGATGCTAATGCCATTATCATAGAGTTGTTGAAGTTTTTTAATAGAGAGCTCAGGATTATTCATAACCTGTGTTTCAGTGACTTCTAGCTCTAACCACTCTTTTTGAAAATTATATGTCTGCATTGCATTTAAAAGTGACGTGATAAAATAGGATTTCTGTAAATGCTGCATTGCAAGGTTGAGTGAAAGTTTTCCGGGGAAGAGTCCTTCTTTATACCAAATAGAAAACTGTTGCATTGCTTTGTGCATTACAATTGCGTCAATTTCAGTAATAAGGCCGAGCTCTTCTGCTAGAGGAATAAAATCTGCAGGAGAGACTATTCCTAAATGTGGATGTTCCCACCTTACAAGTGCCTCCATTCCCGTAAGTTGCCCTGTTCTTGCATTTATTTGTGGTTGGTAATAGACTTTAAATTGCTTCTCTTTTATAGCAATACGAAGGCTATTTTCCATAATAACTCGCTTGTAAGCATGCGCAGACATTCCTGCAGAATAGAGTTGGTAGGTATTGCGTCCTTTCTCTTTTGCTTTATACATTGC
>CAYRVR010000018.1:5009-20986 GCA_964427835.1 uncultured Sulfurimonas sp.
TATAGCCTTTGAGAGTTGTTTTTGAAAAAGTGTACGGTTTGGCAAGTTTGTGAGTGTATCGTGGTTAGCTTGATGTAAAAGAAGTTCAGATTGTTTTTTGACAAGCTCACTAACCATCAAGTTTTCAGTTACATCTGTATCAAAAAGTATGTACGCGTCACGATTGTAATATTGCAGCTTTTGGATGTAAGATTGGACATGATAGATTGTACCATCTTTACGGGTATGAATCGTTTGTGTATTTAAAAATTTTTTCTCTTTTTTGTCATATTTTTCTTTAAGTAATGCAATTTTTTCTTGTGTAAACTCTTTGTTAATATCCAGAATTCCCATACCCTGTAGTAATTCTTCTTTTGTGTATCCAAGGGCATCACATGATGCTTTATTAACATATAAAAATTTATCTGTAGTATAATCGAGAATATAAATTTCACTTGAAAAATTTTCGATGATAGTACTGAGCTCTTGTGATTTTTCTTCAAGTTGAACCTGTTCAGTAATGTCTTGCGTGGTACCTATAAGTTTTGTAGGAATGCCCTGCTCATTATGAACAACTTGTGCGTTTATAAGAATGTGCTTTTGATTTCCTGAAGGAAGGGAAATAATACTTTGAAAAGTATGGGCATTATGTGTTGTTGAAAGCTTGTGTAAGATTTCTTGCGCTCTTTTTTTTTCTGCATCATCTAAAAAAGAGAAAAAAAGCTCAAGAGTAGGTTCTATTGAAAATGGTGCAATCTCATAAATGTTATAACTATTTTCAGACCAGATAGCTTTATGGGTTTGTAAGTCCACCTCCCAACTTCCAAGGTTATTTATTTTTTCTAGAAGTCTAAAGGTATTTTCTCTTGCTTTGAGTTTACGAAGCGCAGTACTTAAGTCATCATTTTCAATATCTATAGGCATTGTCTATTCCTTTGGCAACATATGACCCATTTCATCACGTTTTACATTTAGGTAGTCACTATTGTGTTTGTTTGGTTCCATAATGATAGGGATACGTTCCACGATCTCAACACCAACAATCGAATTTATTTTATCTGGATTGTTCGTGAGAAGTTTTATTTTTGTTATATTATAATAATTTAAAATAAATGTCACCACCTCATAACTGCGTTCATCTGCCGCAAAGCCTAATTGATGGTTTGCTTCTACCGTATTAAGCCCTTTGTCCTGAAGTGCATAGGCATTTATTTTGTTGAGAAGTCCAATGTCACGTCCTTCTTGACGAAGGTAAATTACCATACCGCCTGTTTCATGTGCCAGTTTGAGACCATATTCAAGTTGGTCTCTACAATCACACTTCAAGCTTCCTATGGCATCACCTGTTAAACACTCCGAATGGACTCTAACTATGGGAACTTCTGCTAACTCTTTTGCACAAATAACCAGGTGCTCTTTTTGGCCTTCTTTAAAGGCTTTTACATGAAAATCACCAAATCTTGATGGTAAATTTGCTACTTCTGAAATTTCTATATTCATTATTTAATCTTTTAATGGGTAAAATATTTGTCTAAAAAAAATATTATAGCAAAATAAAGGTTTAAAATGTTTCAAAGATTCCGTAGAACCCGTTTAAATAAAAACTTGCGTGCGCTTGTGAGAGAGACACATGTCACAACTGATGATTTTATCTATCCTCTTTTTATCCGAAGTGGAGAAGGAATAAAAAATGAAGTGGCATCAATGCCCGGTGTCTATCAAATGAGTATAGATGAGGCAATAAAAGAGTGTGAAGTACTCAAAAGTCTAGGACTCCACTCTATCATACTTTTTGGTATTCCTGATGTAAAAGATTCTATTGGGAGTGATGCCTTGTGTGAACATGGAATTATCGCTTCTGCAGTACGCGCAATAAAAAAGGCACATCCTGATATGTTCGTTGTTACAGATTTATGTTTTTGTGAATATACTGATCATGGCCATTGTGGTATTATTGATGAAGAACATGAAACAGTGAATAATGATGCAACTTTGGAAATTTCAGCACAACAGGCTATTGTCCATGCAAAAGCTGGAGCCGACATGATAGCGCCTTCTGGAATGATGGATGGAATTATTGAAACACTGAGAAATGCTTTAGATAAAGCAGGGTATGCAAACTTGCCAATTATGGCATATTCCACAAAATTTGCCTCAGGGTACTATGGACCATTCCGTGATGTTGCGGAATCAACTCCGAGTTTTGGAGACCGTGCAAGTTATCAGATGGATCCTGCTAATCGTCGTGAGGCAATTGCAGAGAGCATGAGTGATGAAGCACAAGGGGCTGATATTTTAATGGTAAAACCTGCACTTGCGTACTTGGATATTGTCCGTGAAATTAAAGATGCTACGACTCTTCCAATGGCTGTATACAATGTAAGCGGTGAATATGCAATGTTGAAGTTTGCAGGGATGAATGATCTTATAGATTATGAGCGTGTTGTTATGGAAACGATGATAGGTTTTAAACGTGCCGGAGCAGATATAATCATCTCTTACCATGCAAAAGAGGTTGCTGCAATGCTGCAAAGAAGTTAATTTAAAGAAATTTATAGTTAAAATATATAAAAACAAATATTTAGGATTGTATTGTGAGACATTTTTTAACACTTAAAGATTATACTAAAGAAGAAATTTTAGAAATTATTGACTTGGGTTTAGCGATAAAAAAAGATTTAAAAGCAGGTATCTATAAAAAAGAGCTTGAGATGCAAACACTGGCAATGATTTTTGAAAAAAGCTCAACACGGACTCGTGTCAGTTTTGAGACAGGGATGTTCCAGCTTGGCGGACATGCACTCTTTTTAAGTAATCGTGATATCCATCTTGGCCGTGGGGAGCCTGTAAAAGATACAGCTCGTGTCATTAGTCGTATGTGTGATATGGTGATGATCCGTACCTATGAGCACTCTATGATAGAAGAGTTTGCAAAATACTCACTAGTACCTGTTATAAATGGATTGACCGATTCGTACCATCCGGTGCAACTGTTGGCTGATTATATGACGATGATTGAACATGGTGTAGCTGAAAATGCGGTAGTAGCATACATTGGTGATGGAAATAATATGACAAACTCTTGGTTGATGCTTGCTGCAAAACTTGGGTTTGAGTTACGAATTGCAACGCCTAAGGGGTATGAAGTTGATGGAAGTGTTTTGGCTGATGCACTTGAAATAGCAAAACAAAGCGGTGCTGTCATTAAGGTGATGAATGATCCAAAAGAGGCAGTGCGAGGTGCTACAGTAGTAACAACAGATACTTGGGCTTCTATGGGACAAGAAGATGAAAAAGAGCAACGTATAAAAGATTTTGAAGGCTTTATGGTAGATGGGCTTATGATGTGCCTTGCTGCAAAAGATGCAAAATTTTTACACTGTCTTCCTGCATATCGCGGACAAGAAGTGAGTGAAGAGTTGCTGGAAAATCATGCGGATATTGTTTTTTCAGAAGCCGAGAATCGTCTCCATGCGCAAAAAGGGTTGATGGTTTGGCTCGATAGACAAAGGAAGTAACAATGAAGTTTTTTCTACTTTTATTCCTCTCATTAACTGCAGTGTTTGGAGCAGCGAAAGTTGTAAAGGTGAGTGAAAAGTATGAGAGTGCTACAAAATGTAAGGTTTGTCACAAACGTATAGTTGATGAGTGGAGCCATTCATGGCATGCTAAAAGTCATTATGAAAAAGATGAATATTTTAGAAAAAGTGTGCAGTTTGTGAGTAGAAAAACACACAGAAGTCTAAACGCAGTGAAAGTAGAGTGTGCAACGTGTCACAATCCAAGAATATCTGTAACACACACAGGTGAAGATTATGAAATTGCATCAGTTATGGGACTTACTAAAGGTTCAAAAGTAGAAAAAGCAGTGAATGATAAGGCCATAAGTGAAGGAATAAACTGTGTGGTTTGTCATAATGTAGATAAAGTACACGATGAGTATGATAAAACAAAACGGGGAATTAATAGAGTAGAGTGGACGCCAAATGGTATGATGACAGGGCCATTTGCTGATGCTAAATCTCCCTACCATAAAGTACAAACACATGAGTTTATGAGTACAAATCCAAATAAGCTCTGTTTTGTGTGCCATGCAAATGATAGAAGTGAAAGTGGCCTCGTCTTTACTGATATGCAAAGCCAGTATAAGGGGAGTAAGAAGTGTGTTGATTGTCACATGGGAGAAAAGCGGAAAGATTATGCCTCTACATATAAAATGTATAATGGAAAGGCGAGAAAGAGAATGGTGCGTAACCATAGTTTTAAGGGTGCTCACTTTGCATCTTTGTGGAAAAATGCACTTAGTTTAAAATTACAAGTACAAAAGAAAAAGCTTCATGTTGTACTGTACAATCCACAACCGCATAATCTTCCAAGTGGCTTTGGCGCACGAGAGATCGTAGTTGATGCCGTGTTTACAAGACATGGTAGAGTTATTAAAGAGAAAGAGTTTGCATTGACGCAAAAGTATATACGTAAACACCATAAAATTGCAACGCCACATTTGGCTCTAAAAGAGAGTGCAGACTTGAGTATACCAGCACATGGAAAAAAGAGTTTCTTGGTGAAGTTACCAGAGGGTGCTGATAGTGTTAGTGTAAAAGTCTATTATCGTCTGGTAAATGATGAAGTACGAACACTTTTAGATCTGCGTGATGCTATTTGGTCTCAAAAAATGTTTATTACGCAAAAAAGTATAAAATTGTAACAAATAAGATACTGCTAGTATCTTATTCCCGTAAGTGTTCGGATTTTTTCAATGAGTGGGCTTGCTACTGCATGTGCCTTTTGTGCTCCTGCGTTTAGAATCTCTCGTACTTCATCTTGATGTGCTTTGTAGTATTCTCTTTTCTCTCTATATGGTCGAAAATATTCCCAAATAACATCATGGAGATAGAGTTTAAAATGTCCATGCCCTTCTCCACCGCGTTTATAACGTTCTTGCAAATCTTTACACTCATCTTCATTTAAAAAGAGTTTTGCCATATTATAAACATTACAGTTTTCATACTCTTTAGGTGCTTCTAGAGCTACTTGTTCTGTAACAATTTTTTTAATTGTTTTAAGTTGCTTTTTTTCTTCACCAAAAATATTAACAGTATTATTATAACTTTTAGACATCTTTTGTCCGTCAGTTCCTGGAACTGTCGCTACATTTTCTTCAATTTGAAACTCTGGAAGTTTAAAGACATCTCCATATTCATTATTAAATTTTATAGCAATATCTCGAGCAATCTCAACATGTTGGATTTGATCTTTTCCTACAGGAATGATGTCTGGAGAGTAGAGCAAAATGTCTGCCGCCATTAAAACGGGGTAGGAAAAGAGTGAATGGTTGGCAGATATGCCTTTTGCAACTTTATCTTTGTAACTGTGTGCGCGTTCAAGGAGTCCCATGGGTGTAAACGCAGAGAGTACCCAGTAAAGTTCTAGTACATCTTTTACATCGGATTGTACCCAAAAGGTAGATTTTTCAGGATCAATGCCAAGTGCTAAAAAATCTGTTGCTGTTTGCATGGTAAGTTCTGCAAGTCTAGCACCACCGTTACCACTACTCATTGCATGGTAATTTGCAATAAATGCAAAAGTATCGCTTGTTTTTTGTGCATCTACCATCTGTTTTATAGAACCAAAGTAGTTGCCAATATGTAAATCACCGGATGGTTGAATACCAGTTAATACTCTCATAATAAATATTCCTGTTTTTTAGGCGTATTATACCCATCTCAGCTTTATTTTGTTATTATGTAAGTAAATATATAAGAGCCAAAGAGCTCGAAAAAGGATTGATGATGAATTTACAAATTCGCGCAAAAGATTTAACACTTACAGATGCAACAAAAGCACATATTGAACATGGAGTGGAGGCATTTAGAAAATTCTCTTTAGATATTACAAGTATTCATTGTAATCTTATCGCAGAAAAAAAAGGAGTTACGGTGGAATTTGAAATTCATGTTGCTCATGCAGAACCTATAATCATTACACAAAATGATGAAGATTTGACTGTGGCTATTGATCTTGCAATAGACAGAGCAGAAAAAGCACTCCGTCGTCTTCATGATAAAGTTACTGATCATAAGAATGTATCTATTAAAGATTTAGAACCTGTAGAAGCATAAGGCAAAGAGTCCTTGAAATTTCTCTTATTATTTCTTATAAGTATGAAGGTTTTAGTTGCGGGGAATTACTCTCTACGACTCTCTTCATCTGTAGCGACAGATTATGATTTTGGTCAAATAGTTACTGCTAAGATTGGAAAATTTCAAAAGGATTCTACCGTTTACGCAGTTGATGCTGGCTATCTTCTACCACAAATTTCTAACTCTCTCCCTTTTGACATATACATAAAAAGTGGTTTAAGTTATTTTGAGCAACCTCCATCAGAAGCTGCAATTTATGAAGTAACGCTGTATGTAAAGGCTTACTATAATTTTGATTTTTTTCATAATAGAGTACGCTTTGGATTTGGAGAAGGTGGCTCTTACACAAGTGCCATTTTGGCAGTTGAAAGAGCAGATGCACAGGCATATAACGATAACAACTCACACTATTTAAATTATTTAGATGTTAGTTTAGATGGTGATTTAGGTCGTTTGAGTGGCTTAGAATCTTTGAAAGAGGTGTATGTCGGTTTACTTTTAAAACACCGTTCAGGAATATTTGGTCTTGTAAATAATGTCAGACATGGCGGTTCTAATCATGTCGGATTTTATATAGAAAAAAACTTTTAGGAAAAGCTATGTTATACAATTGGTTTGTTTGGTTTCATGTTATCTCTTTTATCTCTTGGTTTGCAGCACTTTTTTATTTACCACGTTTGTATGTCTATCATATGGAAAATATAGATAATAAAGGTTTTATTGAAGTTGTCAAAATTCAAGAGATGAAACTGTTTAAGTACATTGGTGTTCCTGCAATGTGGGCGACACTCATAAGTGGGAGTGTGCTTATTTACCTTGGAGATTGGATTACATCTCCTTGGCTGCATATAAAATTACTCTTTATAGTTATTTTGATAGGTTATTTTCACTCTTTAGGTGTGCTGCGTTTAAAGCTTCTTGAGGACAGATGTACAAAAAGCGGGAAGTTTTTTCGTATGTATAACGAGGTACCTACTATTTTAATGCTTTTAATTGTGGCTATGGTGGTCTTTAAGCCTTTTTGAGAGAGAAGGTGCCACTCGTTACTTTTTTTTACTCTCTTCTTCTTTCATTTTTTTAAAAAAATAAAAACTCAAAAGCGTTAAACCCAATCCCCCTATGATGAATGTAAGTGCAAGTGCCATTACTTCTCTCCTTTTTTCTTTGCTTTAAAAAGTAGTGGTGTTCCACTAAAGTCAAAGGCCTCTCGCATTTTATTTGTCAAGTAGCGTCTATAGGTAAAATGCAGACCTTTTGGTTTGTTCATAATGATTGCTATTTTTGGTGGTCGTGTCTCATACTGTGTTGCATAGTAGATGCGTATAACTTGTCCGTGCATACTCGGAAGAGTATGTCTTCGGAGCGCTTTTTCTAAAACCTCATTGATTTTTGATGTTGGAATTCTTTGTGAATAGTTTTCGTTTATTTGTAAAATCATATCATGGAGTTTATCAACCCTTTGATGTGATTTTGCAGAGAGGGTAATAATAGGCGCATAGGCTAAAAATTTAAAACGTTCACGAACCTCTTTTATAATTTTGTCATGCTCTTCACGTTTTGCAATATCCCATTTGTTTAAAACAATGATGCAGGCGAGTCTGTTTTGATCCACAAGTCCTGCAATTTTTTCATCTAAATCTAAAAAAGGTTCACTTGCATCAAGAACAACAAGTGCCATATTGGCATTTTCAAGCATTGCCTTTGTTCGCATAAGTGCATATTTTTCAATACCTATAATTTTACCACGGCGACGAAGACCTGCTGTATCTACAAAAGTGAGCTGTTTGTCTTTGTAATTTATTGTCTCATCGATAGGATCTATGGTCGTACCTGCAACACTACTGACAACAGAGCGTTCCTCTCCTAAAAGAGCATTGAGCAGAGAGCTTTTTCCAACATTTGTACGTCCAATAATTGCAATCTTTATATGGTTGATGTCATTTTCATCAAACTCTTTAATACGGTCATTTTGTGCAAATATAGAGTCATCTTCAACTTCCTCCTCATCCCAGTAGATGTATCCATCATCCTCTTCATCTTCGCTGTATTGTGAAAAGAATGTTTCATCATCAATGACTTCTTCTTCCTCTACAACTTCTACAGCTGCTTCATCCTCTTCTTCTTTGATGCGATCACTCTCTGGCAGTTTGTCATAAATCCACTCTAGGAGTTCTACAGTATTTCTGTTGTGAGAGACAGATATACCAAAAATAGCATCTGTTCCAAACTCATAAAATTCCCACAGTTTTTCTTTCATTTTGTCGTTGTCTATTTTATTGACAACAAGGGCTATATCTTTTCCCATCGCTTGGAGTTCATAAAAAAGTTTTTTATCCTCTTCTTCAGGAAGACCTTTTCCATCTACCATGTAGAGAATAATGTCTGCTTTATAGGCAGCTTTAAGAGACATCTCTTTGATTTTGTCAAAAAGTTCACACCCCTTATCGAGTCCACCGGTATCAAGCAGTTGCGCCTCTTTATCTAAAATGAGTGCTGTTTTACGCTTTACATCACGCGTTGTACCTGCTAAATCGGATGTAATTGCATCACGCTGTTTTACAAGACGATTAAAGAGAGAACTTTTTCCAACATTTGGACGACCAATAATGGCGATTTTTTTCATTGCGAACCTTTTATAACTTATGAAAGAGTAAATATTTTGAAATTATAGCTAAATTGTTCCCCAAGCGGGGAATATGATGAGGGAGTGTTATTCGTCTGTAGGAAACTCTTTGTCAAGATTTTCAAGTGCTTGTTTTGATTTGAACTGTTGCCAGAGTGCATTATCATCTTGAAAGCTTGAATTTACTGTTTTGTGTAGGGCATTCTTCACAGCTGCGTTTACACTCTTTTGAGGAACGACAACAAGCATATAGAGTGCACCTGAAGGTGCATTCCACATATCAATGGCCTTAGAACCTTGTAAGTCTACTTTTGCTATTTGTTTTGTGACAGCTGTTGTGACTTTATCGACTGTTTCAGCTGAACCATTTCCTGTTGCACGGGTAAAGCCTTCTATTTTGTCTTTTACCTGCGTTTGGATCTGCTGTGCTAAATCTGAACGACCGTTCATAAGTGCAACGCGACGCATATGTGAGATGCCAGCTGCTGATTTTTCAGCTACACCAACGCCTGCATAGTAGCCTTTTACTTCAGGAATACATGTCCATTTTGGAGCTTGTACGCCCTCTTGTTTACATTCGAATGTAGGAGTGTATTGCTGTGGTTGTGGTTCTTTTTTGTCACTACATGCAGTTACACTGAGTGTAACAAGAGCAAGGAGTGCAACATTTGTGAAAATTTTCTTCATAAACTCACCTTAAAATAATTTTGTATCTATTATAATACCATAAAAAGGAATCTCTTGAAACATTATTACTCATACGCTGCGTTTAGTGCTGATACAAAGAAACTTATAAAGTCAGTTGAAGGTTTTGCTCCTCAAAGTATTGTAGCAATTGCACGGGGAGGATTGACACTTTCTCATGCAATGGCAGAAGGCTTAGAGATACGCGATGTGCAAAGCATACGTACAGAACTCTATGATGATACTTTTAAACGCAGTTGTTTGAGTCTCTTTGGTGAATGTGCATTCTCTCATGAAATACAACGTGTTCTAGTGGTTGATGATATTGCTGATAGTGGAGAGACACTTGCGTTTATTATGGAGTATTTTAAGAAAAATTTTCCTCTCATTGAGTTCCAATCCGCCACACTCTTTTATAAAGAAACTTCCTGTTATAAGCCTGATTTTTGGGTGAATAAAGCAGAGTGCTGGATAGAATTTTTCTGGGAGAGAGATTTTACTCTCTAGACTTTTTAATCATCTCATAAGCAGCATTAATCTCTTGTGTCTTTTGTGTTGCTTCTTTGAGATACTCTTCTCCTTTGCCTTGTGATTTTATAATGTCAGGATGGTACTGACGCACAAGTTTTCTGTAGGCTTTTTTAATGGTATTCATGTCAGCATCCTTGCTCACCCCTAGAATTTTATAAGCATCATCTAGTGTCGCCTTTGGTGCTGCGTTTTGCATCATCTGCTCAAATCGATCAAAGAGTGCATGGTATTTTTTTGGATCAAAGGCGAGAGCTTCGGCTATGGTTGCCAAAATATCCTCTTCACTTTGTGTCACTTCTCCATCTGCAAAAGCAAGTTGGATTAAAAAGCCCATAAACTGTTCTTGCTGGGCTGGATTGCGTTTGAGTGCTTCGCCTAACTGCGTAGCAATTTGTTGGGTATTTGCAGGATTGTCTTTTTCTTCGTTAAATATCTGTTTGAGTATATCTTTTGTCTTGGCTGGTTCTGGAAATACGCTAGAGATGTCATCAAACATCATTCCAACGAGCTGGGCTTCAAGTGCATCGACCCGTCCATCGGCTTTAGCAACTTTTGCAACAAGAGCTACAAAGAGTCCAAGATCACTATTTTTGAGCGACTCATACGTCACAGAGAAGTTTTTAAAGGCTTCTTGTGAATACGCAGCAGTATATCTACCATAACTTTTAAATATATAGTAAAAAACTGCACCTAAAAGTGCAAAAAGTATAATATTTCCCATATCTATCCTTTGTATAATTGACGTATCTGACTTGTAGGGACTTTAGTCCCTGCCTCTATAATGGGCTTTGCTCATTGTAGTGCGTAATATCAGCTATGTATATTAGCATATTTTTAGATACACTTCGCAATAAATTTTCAAGAGGTAAAAATAGTGGTGCAAAGTCTGAAAAATCTCAATAAAGGTGTGCAATATATGCTTATTGCCTCTTTTACCTTTGCTGTAATGGGTGCTTTTGCAAAGCTTGCGAGTGAAAGCATGAGTTCTTTAGAAGTTGTATTTTTTAGAAATATAGCAGGGGTTATTTTAGTGGGAATAGCTGTTTTAAAAAAACCTATGAAACATCCTGGCGGTAAGCCTTTATTGCTCTTTTTTCGTGGCTTTATGGGCTTTGTTGCATTACTGGCATTTTTTTATAATATTGCGCATATCTCTTTGGGTGATGCTATGACATATTCGAAAACGTCCCCTATTTTTACAGCAATTTTTGCTTGGTTGTTTTTAAAAGAAAAGCTCTCTTGGAAGGCTTGGTTAGCCGTATTTGTTGGTTTTGTTGGTATTGTTTTTATAACACAGCCAAGTGGTTTTGGCTTTAGTAAATATGACTGGCTTGGCATCTTTTCAGGCGTAGGTGCAGCTTTGGCATATACTTCTGTGAGGGAATTAAAAGCTTATTATGATACACGCGCAATTGTTCTTTCGTTTATGCTTGTTGGCACGATTGGTCCACTATTACTCTTTTTGATTTCTCCATATATTCATGCCCCAGAACTTGATTTTGCTCTTGGAACATTTGTACTGCCACATGGTATTGTCTGGTTTTATGTGTTAGCAATGGGGCTTTTTGCAACGCTTTCACAGATACTAATGACCAAAGCATATGGTGAAACAAAAGCCGGAATTGTAGGTGCTGTGAGTTATTCAAATATTCTTTTTTCTATTGTAGTAGGGCTTTTTTTAGGGGATGCTCTTCCTTCTTTGAGCACGACAATAGGAATTACGCTTATTGTTTTTGCAGGAATAATGGTAGCACGCGATAAGTAGAAGTTAAAAAGAAAAAGGTATAATACACTTGCCACTAGCTTACGCTAGGGCAAAACCAACATGTGGAGGAACTTTATGAAAAAGTTTCACCTCAAGTTGACTTTCATAGTTTGGCGACTTAAAGTCAACTTTGAGCTAAAGAGGGTTTAACCCTCTTTGCCATGTTGGTATTATACAATAAAATTTATAAATTATACAAATTGGATAAAAAATGAAACTTTTAGCAGGACCTTGCGTTATTGAGAGTGAGGAGAATATTTTTAAGATAGCCAAAGCTTTAGAAATATATGAAAAAGATACAACTGTAGATTTTTATTTTAAAGCGAGTTTTGACAAGGCAAATAGAACCTCTTTAGAGAGTTTTCGTGGGCTTGGAATGGATGAAGGACTGCGAATTTTACAAAAAGTCAAAGATGACTTTGGATATAAAATAGTAACAGATGTACATGAAACGGTGCAGGTTCCAGCAGTGGCTGCAGTGGTTGATATGCTCCAAATTCCTGCTTTTTTATGCCGTCAGACAGATTTACTTGTGGCATGTGCGAAAACAGAGTGTGAAATAAACATCAAAAAAGGGCAGTTCTTAGACGCAAATGCGATGCAGTATCCACTCTTAAAAGTACTCCAAACAAGAGGTGCAAACGCAGCGACCTATGAAAATGCACAAAAACATGGCGTTTATTTGTGTGAAAGAGGTAATACCTTTGGCTATGGTAATTTGGTTGTCGATATGCGTAATCTTGTTTTGATGCGAGAGTTTGCACCGGTGATTTTTGATGCAACACACTCAGTACAACGTCCTACAGCTGAAAATGGTAAAACAGGTGGAGACAGTTCCATGGTGCCTTACTTGGCAAAAGCTGCGGCAGCGGTCGGCGTTGATGGATTCTTTTTTGAAACACATTTTGATCCAAGTGTTGCTTTAAGTGATGGGCCAAATATGGTAAAATTAGATGAGTTAGAAAAAATCATAGAAACAATTAAAAAAATTCAAAAAATCAATGAAGAAGGATAGATATGAATCTTATAGAAGGTAAGTTACGCGTAGTAAACGGAAAGAAAATTGCGATTGTCAGCACACGTTGGAATCACTTTATAGTTGATAGATTGGTAGAAGGCGCAAAAGATGCTTTTGACCGTCATGGTGGGAATGCAGAAGATCTTACACATGTTTTAGTACCGGGAGCATTTGAACTTCCTATGATTGTAGACCAACTTTTAGCAAGTGGAAAGTATGACGCAATTTGTGCTTTGGGTGCAGTGATTCGTGGTTCTACTCCGCACTTTGATTATGTGGCAGCAGAAGCAACAAAAGGGATTGCGTCAATGAGTTTAAAGTATCAAAAACCAGTCAGTTTTGGTCTTTTAACAACAGACACAATTGAGCAAGCAATTGAAAGAGCAGGGACAAAAGCCGGTAATAAGGGTTTTGAAGCTATGGGCGTTGTAATTGAAATGCTCGATTTATATGAGGCACTCTAATGGCAACAAGACAACAAGCACGTATGGCGGTAGTAAGCCTTTTGTATGCATATGATTTGGGTAATGGAAATACATCTGAACACTCAAGTGAAATACTAGAAGAGAAAAAGATTCGTAACAAGCAAAAAGATTTTGCATTAACACTTTATGAAGGTGTTATGGAACACCTTGAAGCGGTAGATGAAGCTATTTCCAAGCATTTAAAAGATTGGGATTTTGAGCGTCTTGGCGCAATTGAGAGAGCAACGCTGCGTTTAGCAGCTTATGAAATCCTCTTTAGTGATTTGGACTCTGCAGTTGTCATTAATGAAGCGATTGAAATTACAAAAGCTTTTGGAACAGAGCAGTCTCCAAAATTCATTAACGGTGTTTTAGACGCAATAGCGAAAGATAAACAGGCAAAATAGGGATTTATGATGAAAAAAGTACTTTTTGTACTCCTTGCTAGTGCCTCTTTTGTATTTGGTGCGGTGCATTACACACAAACAAATAACTGCTTGAAGTGTCACGCGGGTATTGAACATATTCGCCAACCTCAAACAGGTATGGCAAAAGCTATTGCCAAAAAAGCGGCTCAGGCTGGATATGCGAAAAACAGCTGTATTATTTGTCATGGTGGAAATCCTGCTACAAAATATAAAAGTAAAGCACACAAGGGAACTATAAAGTATTTTTTAACACATGCAGGTCCAAAAGAGTTTTATCCGGATCCTGGTAGTCCATGGATAAATCAAAATACCTGTGGAATGTGTCACCAAGAGCAGGTGGCAGCGCAAATGAATTCTTTGATGATGACAGAACAGGGAAAAATTCATGGTACGCTTTATAGTTTTGGTGGACTTGAAGGCTATAACCATAATATGGCAAATTATGATGCAAAAAACCCAGAAGATCCACACAAACGACTTGGAACAAAAATATATCAAGAGTATATGCAGAAGTTAGCAAAACTCAATCCTCAGGTCTATCCAAAAGTAAATAAACAAATTCCACCTGCGCCAACAGCAGAACAAGCAACCAAAAATCCAAAATTAGCAGCCTATACCTACTTGCGAAATCAGTGTTTGCGTTGTCATACGGGTTCAAAAGGGCGACAAAAACGAGGAGATTACAGAGGCATTGGCTGTACTTCTTGTCATGTTCCTTATTCAAACAGTGGTTTTTATGAAGGTGGCGATAAAGCGATACCTCATGATAAAGCAGGCTATCCTTTGGTACATGAGATGCAAGCCTCACGCAATGCAAAAGTAACTGTTCATGGTATGAGCTATACAGGTATTCCAACAAAAACATGTTCAACGTGTCATAACCGTGGGAAGAGAATTGGTGTAAGCTATGAAGGATTGATGGAGACAAATTATGATCCAACCTTTGATGAACATGGAAAAGCACAACCTAAACTTCATACAAAACATTACTTACATTTAAAAGAAGATGTGCATAGAAAGTATGGTATGCTTTGCCAAGATTGTCATACGACACGGGATTTACATGGTGATGGTTTTATAAGTGGTGCGACCTTAGCTCCTGTAGAGATTGAGTGTCAAGATTGTCATGGTACAACAAAAAAATACCCTTGGGAACTGCCGATTGGTTATAGTGATGAGTTTGCTACAAAACCGGCAACGGGAGCGCCAAGAGGTACAGCGAAAACTTTAGCAAAATATCTGATGAAAGGGACACACTATAAACCACAAGATGGGTATCTCATTACTGCGCGTGGAAATGCTTATAAAAATGTTGTTCGTAAAGGTGATGAGGTTATTGTGCACTTGGCAAGTGGGAAAGATTTAACACTCAAGCCACTCAAACTGCTGAAAAAAGAGCATAAAATATCTAAAAACGGTTTGCTTGCAATGGATGAAATCAGCGCGCATAATGATAATATGGAGTGCTACACCTGTCATGATACATGGGCACCACAATGCTATGGATGCCATGTAAAGATTGACTATAGCGGAGGTAAAAAAAGTGTTGATTGGCTTGCAGCTGCACATGATCATGACTTACATGGAGCAACAGCAGGAATGCAAGGAACACTCAAAAGCCATCTCATAGATGGAAAAGTAACAGAGACTCGTTCTTATTTGCGTTGGGAAAATCCACCACTTGTACAAAATGGTGAAGGACGCATCTCTCCTGCTATGCCAGGGTGTCAAGTTGTCATTACTGTAATAGGCAAAGATGGAAAAGCCGTTACGCAAAATCATGTCTATATGATGCCAGATTATAAACATCCAAACTCAAAGAAAAAATTACCGGGTATTGTGATGGCTGCAGTGCATTCGCATACAGTGCAGAAAAAAGCGCGTTCATGTGAGAGTTGTCATGCAAGTGCAAAAGCATTAGGATACGGCATAGATGGCGGAAAATTATATGGCGATATGAGTCAAGACTGGAATGTCGGACTCAAAACGGCAAGTGGTAAGATGATACCATCAAAATTTATAACGCAAAAACCAAAAATTGAAAATTTTAACAGTGACTGGAGCCGTTTTATAGATGAAAATGGTACAGTGTTACAAACAGTAGATAATCACTGGAATTTAGCAGGGCCTTTGAGTAAAGCACAACGTGATAAGCTTGACAGACGAGGCTCATGTATAGCATGTCATCAAGAGATTCCAAAAGGCAATCTTGCAGTCTCTGCAATGGTACATATTGCACAAATGACGAATTTAAAAATTGACAAGCAAGAGCATATAGGTATTTTACATAAAATTCTCAATCTTGCGGCATGGATACAAATTGTAGGTGCCGTACTCATTGG
>CAYRVR010000018.1:21086-27338 GCA_964427835.1 uncultured Sulfurimonas sp.
AATGCAAAAAAGATTAACAAAAGAAGAGGCCTTAGATTTAATTCGTAATGCTGACTTGAAAGAACTTGGGCGTTTGGCAACACAAAGAAAAAAAGAGTTGCATCCAAAAGGGATTACTACCTTTGTTATTGATAGGAACATTAACTACACCAACATCTGCTGGGTTGATTGTAAGTTTTGTGCCTTTTACAGACATGAAAAGGATGCAGATGCTTATGTGCTTACTTTTGATGAAATTGATGCAAAAATAGATGAACTTTTGGAAATTGGCGGCACACAGATACTCTTTCAAGGGGGTGTGCATCCAAAATTAAAAATTGAGTGGTATGAGGATTTAGTGGAACATATTCATCAAAAATATCCAACTATTACCATCCATGGATTTAGCTCTATTGAGATTGACTTCATTGCAAAGGTTTCGCGCATAAGTGTTGAAGAAGTTTTGGCGCGTCTTAAAGCCAAAGGATTGGCTTCTATTCCCGGTGCCGGTGCAGAGATACTTTCAGACAAGGTACGTGATATTATTGCACCAAAAAAGATTGACTCTGATGTGTGGGTAGATATTCATAGAAAAGCGCATAAACTTGGTATAAAGTCTACAGCTACTATGATGTATGGAACAGTGGAGAGTGATGAGGATATCATCGATCATTTAGATATGGTCCGTTCTCTTCAAGATGAAACAGGTGGTTTTCGTGCTTTCATTATGTGGAGCTTTCAGGGGAAAAATACTGAGTTGCTGCGTTTGATACCAGATATGGAAAAACCATCTTCGAATCGTTATTTGCGTTTGCTTGCGGTGGCAAGACTTTACCTTGACAATGTGCCTAATATTCAGAGTTCTTGGGTGACACAGGGGCCTTACATTGGACAAATGGCATTGCAGTTTGGTGCAAATGATTTAGGCTCAACCATGATGGAAGAGAATGTTGTCTCTTCTGCGGGTGCAGCCTATCATATGGCAAAAGATGAAATGGTACACCTTATAAAAGATATTGGTGAAACACCGGCAGTGAGAAATACAGCGTATGAGACTTTAGAGATATTTGCGTAGATGAAAAAATTAATTTTTATACTTTTTATAATAGGACAAATGGCAATGGCAGCACAAATAGACAGCATAAAAGTAGAGGGCATTGATGTTCCTCTTATTTTTGAAAAAGATACAAGACTTCCACTTGTAAATACACAGATTATTTTTACAAACAGTGGAAGTATTACAGATACAAAAATAGCAGGATTAGCAAAATTTAGTGCAAAAATCCTGAACAATGGTACAAAAAAACTTGGCTCAAATGGTTTTGCAACTGCATTGGAATCTCGTGCAATTCATCTCTCTGCACATACAGGTACAGAAACTTTTGTGATTGAGACTGGTTCTTTAAAAGAGGAGTATACAGACTCTATGAAGTATTTGAAAGATCTTTTAAAAGATCCTAACTATACTGATGAGAACTTGAAACAGGTCAAAACAATGACTATTGGAAGCCTAAGTAAAAAAGAGAATGATTATGATTACGTTGCTTCTAATGAATTAAAAAAGCTTTTGTTTGCAGGCACACCGCTTGCAAATCCTAGTGCAGGGACAATAAAAAGTGTAGAGTCTATCCAACTGAAAAATGTGGAAGATTTTGTGAAAAAACATCTTGTTATCGCACGTGCAATAGTCGTAGTGGGTGGTGATGTAGATTTGCAGAGCGTAAAAAAAGAGGTAAAAAAAGTTCTTAAACTCCTTCCAAAAGGTGAAAAAAAACCTCTTGCGCACTATGAAGCGAGTAGCACACCAAAAGAGAGCATTTTGAAACGCGATACAAAACAGGCATATATCTATTTTGGTTCGCCATATAATATGGCTGTGAATGATCCAGATTACTATAAAGCGCGTGTGGCAACATTTATTTTGGGTACTGGCGGTTTTGGAAGTAGATTGATGGAGGAGATACGCGTCAAACGTGGACTTGCATACTCTGCGTATGCGCGTGTGCATGTGAGTAAATCAAGTTCTTATCTTACAGGGTATTTGCAAACAAAAATTGAATCTATGGATGAGGCAAAAAAAACTGTGAGTGCTGTAATAGAAAAATTTGTAAAAGAGGGTGTAACACAAGAAGAGCTTGAGCAAACGAAGAAGTTTTTACTTGGGAGTGAACCTCTGCGTGTAGAGACTATGAGCCAACGACTCAACCGTACATTTATGGATTATTATAAGGGATTCTCACTCGATCACTCTGCAAAAGAGTTACAAAAAATAAAAGCTTTACAATTAAAAGATCTCAATGCTTTTATTGGGCAGCACAAAGAAATTTTAGAACAAAGTTTTGCAATCGTTACAGAGTAGATTGTGACACTTATTGGCCAAATAGAGAGAATCCTTTTTGAGGGTGAAAATGGTTTTTTCATAGCTGTTTTAAAAACAGGTGAAAAGATCAGTGGGAGCTATTTTGAGAGTGATGTGAGCCATATTAAAGGTTCTGCAATTACGCTTGAAGGCGCTTGGCATGAACATAAAAAATATGGAAAAACTTTTAAATTTGAAGCTATTAAAGTCAATCAAAACGAGCTCTTCTTTTTCCTTACAAAAATTGTAAAAGGCTTTACCAAAAAACTTGCAGCTGACCTTATTGAACAGTTTGGTTCAGAAGAACTTCTAAATATTCTTGATAATGATATTGAAAAACTTCTGGAGTTTAAGGGGATAAAAGAGAAACGCCTTAAAAAGATTCAAGCCTCTTGGAAGCAGTTCCGTTCTATGCGTCGTTTAGGTGAATTTTTAACACCCTATGAAGTTTCTCCTACACTTTTAACAACGATTGCCACAGCGATGAAAGATGTGGATGAACCCTGTACAAAAATAAAAGAAAATCCCTATATTTTGACACATATAAATTCCATTGGTTTTAAACGTGCAGATGAGCTGGCCTTGAAAATGGGAATAGCACCTGAAAATGAACAACGTATTAGTTCTGCTATGGATTATGTGCTTTTAAATTACTGTGAAGCACAGGGCAACAGTTGTATTGAAAAGGAGATTCTTTTTAACGGACTTGATGAGATGCTTGGATTTGTCAATAAAACAAACCTTTATGAGGCAGCACTTGTTGAGCGGGTTGCTGAGCAGAGTATAGTGGTGATGAAAAATGCAAGGGTATCTCCTGCTAGGGTTTACGATGCTGAAAAGTTTTTATTTGAGACTTTTAAAGAGCGTGCTAAAATTGATACGGGAGGTTTTGTAAAGGATTTAGATGCTTTTTTAAAAGAGAGTTCTTTACAACTTGGAGAAGAGCAGTACAAGGCAGTGCAAACCATTAATGAAGGTGCGAGTCTTCTCTTTTTAGTAGGGTATGCAGGAACTGGAAAGAGTACAACTTCAAAAACTATTCTTGAAATTTTAAATACACGTTATGATACAAAAGAGATAATCACCTGTGCATTAAGTGGCATAGCTGCACAGCGCATTAGTGACACAACAGGGTTTACATCAGCAACAATTCAGTCACTTCTTGTAAAGCATGAAGGCAATGAGATGTTTCCTTACTCAGTAGTTCTCATTGATGAAGCTTCTATGATAAACTCTTCACTCTTTGCACGGCTTATGAGTAAAATATCAAAAAAAGCTATTGTCATTGTTGTGGGTGATGATGCACAGTTGCCGCCTATTGGTGCAGGAAATGTGTTGAGTGATATTTTAACACTAGGAATTGCTCCTACGGTGAAGCTTACAAGAATCTACAGACAGAGTGAAGAACAAGCAATTGCTCTGATTGCAAACGCAATACGTGAGGGAGAAGTTCCTAGTTACCGAGAAAAATATGATGATTTTGAGTTCGTTGATGTAAGTATTGCAAACTACTACGCTTTAAAAAATCAGCTTTCACAAGAGGCACTCAAAGAGCTTCGTGAACAAAATTCGCAAGATATTATTGCAGAGATGTTACACCGTGTAGTAGCATCCATCGAAAAGGCACGTTATCGTTTGCAAAATAAGCAAATAAAAGAGTATTTGAACTATTTTCAGGTAATAACGCCTATGAAAGGGGGTGCACTTGGTACAACCAATCTCAATAAAATTTTACAGGAGTATTTCAATCCCAACCCAAAAAAGTGCATTAAGCGAGGAGAAATGGAATTTCGCCTGATGGATAAAGTTGTCCATACAAAAAATGAAAATATGCCTTCTTGGAGTGGGGATGGTTTTAAAATGGGTGAAGATGCAAGTGAGCGAAGAATATTTAATGGCATGAGTGGACTACTTTTTAAAATAGATACCGATGAAGAACAGGCTTATGTCTTTTACCCCAATGAGGATGTCGTTGTTTTATATGAATATGATGAACTCAAATCCCATCTTATGCTCTCATACGCGCTTACCATTCACAAAGTGCAGGGGATGGAGTATGATATTGTCGTTATTCCAATGAGCTTTACTCACTTTATAATGCACAATACCAAGCTAATTTATACAGCTATTACCCGAGCAAAACACCAGTGTATTATTATTGGTGAAAGCGGGGCTTTTGAGAGTGCCTGCAGACGTGTTGATGTTACACGAAGAGATACTGTGCTTTTGGAGTTGGGGGTATAGATTTATTTGTGATACAATATCTTTAGGAGATTGTCATGGATTATCAACAGGTATTACAAGAGATTGAAATTGAGATACAGCCTCTTTTCTCACAAGGCAAAGTCGCGGATTATATTCCTGCACTTGCTGAGGTAGATCCACACCAATTTGGTATGAGTATTACACTCTTTGATGGGAGTTGTTACAGTGTAGGTGATGCGCAGAAACTTTTTTCTATTCAAAGTATTTCAAAAGTTTTTACTTTTACGCTTGCTTTAAAATATCTTGGCACCGCACTGTATAAACGTGTTGGACGTGAACCTTCGGGAAATCCTTTTAATTCACTTGTGCAGTTGGAGTATGAAAATGGGATTCCACGTAATCCTTTTATAAACGCAGGGGCTATTGCTATAACTGATACTCTTATATCCCATTATAAGGATAATACACGGGCATTAGAAGAGATTCTTCGGTTTATACGTAGTGTTTCTAATGATACAACTTTGCAAGTAAATGAGGTTGTAGCTCACTCTGAAATGGAACATGCCTATAGAAATCTAGCCCTTACAAATTTAATGAAGAGTTTTGGAAATATTGATGCGGATGCAAGGGTACTTGTGCAAACATACTTTAATCATTGTGCTATAGAGATGAATACCCAGACACTTTCACGCTCTATGCTCTATCTTGCTAATCACGGAGTAGATCCTATTACACAAAAAGCGTACATTACAAAATCACAGGCAAAACGTATTAATGCGGTGATGCTGACATGTGGGCATTATGATGCTTCTGGTGATTTTGCATTTAAGGTTGGGCTTCCAGGAAAAAGTGGTGTTGGTGGTGGCATTGTTGCTGTAATTCCGGGAAAAATGGGAATCTGTGTTTGGTCACCAGCACTCAATGAACAGGGAAATTCTCTGATAGGCACAAAGGCACTTGAACTTTTTACGACTAAAACGGGACTCTCTATATTTTAATGAGGAGACAGTGATGCTTGATAGTTCGATTAAAGCTATTTTATGTGATATTGGTGGTGTGTTATATGTTGGTGAAAAACCAATTGAGGGTGCAGTAGAAGCTGTAGCAAATCTTAAAAAAAAATACCCCATTCGTTTTTTGACAAATACAACGCAAAAAACTTCGCAACAGGTTGTGGCGACACTCCAAAGAATGGGATTTGACATAGTACCACAAGAGGTGATAACAGCACTTGACGTAACAAAAATGTTTTTGCAAAAAGAGAAGAGTTATGCAGAGTTTTTATTGACGGATGATGCACTGCACTTTTTTGATGATTTAGAACACTATCCTAGAAAGTACGTTGTTGTCGGTGATGCACAGGAAAATTTTAATTATAAAAACTTAAATCAAGCCTTTCGAAGATTGATGCATGGGAGTGAACTTGTAGCTATTGCACAAAACAGATATTTTAAAGATAAAGATAATGAACTGAGTATGGATGCTGGATGCTTTGTGAGAGCTTTAGAATATGCAAGTGGGAAAAATGCTGCACTTATTGGCAAGCCAAGTAAAGAATTTTATACTCTAGCATGTGAAGATCTTGGTTTTTTACCTTCTGAATGCATGATGATAGGTGATGATATTGAAGGAGATATACAAGGAGCACAAAATGCAGGAATCAAAGCCATACTCGTGCAAACTGGAAAGTTTAGCCAAAAAGATTTGGA
>CAYRVR010000019.1:0-27028 GCA_964427835.1 uncultured Sulfurimonas sp.
GTATTATTGAATCTCCGGCTTGCAATTGGGGATTTAGTGGGATGTGTGGCGATGAAGTACAATTAAATTACAAGATAAAGATATGAATTTGATTCTTTTCAAAACTGTGCATTAATAATGAGAAAACCATGAAAAAAAACTTTTATACATTACCACAAGCTATGTATAATTCGTCAAATATCAAAATTATACTCGCAAATAGCAGTAATTCAATTCTGTATAAAAAACTAGATATAGATATGTTAGATATGGAAAAAATCATAGTGTCTCACTCTATAGTTTATGTGAAGTTTGGTAAGGTAATTATAAATACGTTTGATTATCAAAGCTATACAATAACAGATGGTGAGATGCTCTTTATGCCCAAGGATAGTTATCTCATATCTGACTATATAAAAGAGGGCAAAAGTTTGGAAGTGTATCTTTTCTTTTTTGATCATGACATAGTGTCAGAATTCTTGAAAAATGTTCGATTAACAAATAAGAGTAGTAAGAATAGCCCTTTTAAAATCAATATTTCATCAAATATAATGAACTTTATTTACTCTTTTGAAGGTGTTTATTATAAAGACAATAATAAACATTTGTTAAAGATAAAGTTACTTGAATTATTACATCTTATCTACGAGGGAAATTCACAGTTTGCGAATATTTTAATGCTTCAAAGAGAAGTGAAAGATATAAAAGAGTACATGTTGGCTCATTATGACAAAAATTTAAGTATAAATGATTGGGCTACACTCAGTGGATATAGCCTTTCTACTTTTACAAGAAAATTTAAAAAGGAGAATGGTATTTCTCCTAAAAGATGGATTTTAGAGCAGAATATGAAGTTGGCAGCGACAGCTTTAATGAAAGGTATACCAGTTAGTAAATGTGCTTTTGAGTTTGGGTATAAAAACTCTTCAAACTTTATAAAAGCATTTAAAGAAGTTTATAAAACAACACCTAAACAGTATTCAATGACTTAAAATCACTACTTTTGATGTTTTAAAAGGAGAAATTCTTTTATTATTTTCATACAATAAACAAAAATAAATCGGAGAAAAATATGAAAAATATTTTGATGTTTTGTGTATTGTTAAGTAGTGTTGTTTTTGCTCAAGAAGTAAAAGTTGGTAATATTTTAGAGAAATATATGCAAGCTTGGAATGAACATGATAGGAATAAAATTGAAACTTTTTATGCTCAAGATGTAATATGGTATGACTTAGGTTATGACTATGAAACAAAAGGTAAGAATAAGGTTTCTAAAGCTATAACTGAAGCTTTTCTAAGTAATGTTGATGGTATGTATTGGGTGAAAAATGGAGATATTTTTACTGATGGAGACACAATAATCTATGAATGGGTATATGGCGGAAAGTTTCACGGAACATACGATGGTAAAGAAATTCAAAATAAAGCTTTCTCTATAAAAGGTATAAGCACTACTACGGTAGATAAAAATGGAAAAATAGTATCACAAAAGGACTATTATGACCTTTGTAATTTTAAAAAACAATTGGGTTTAGAGTAGTTTATATTATTTTTTGACTGAAACTTTAAATGCTCTCTCTTTTTTATCCTTTTTTGGTGGAGGGGGGGGTAAATAATTTTACTAGAACGTATTTAGCATTTTAGCAATTTTTTCCAAACCTTTTAAGACCTCTTCTTGGTTTGTATGGGTAAAATTAAAACGGATTTCATCTGAAATGTTTTTATCAAGATAGAATTGATTTGCCGGTACGAATACAATTTTTTCTTCTATGCACTTCTGAACGAATTTAAATGTATCTACTCCATCAATAGCACCATATATAAACATACCTCCTTTGGGGATAGTGAATTTGAATTGTGGTAAATATTGCTTTAGTGTAGCAGCAAAAAAAATCATTTTTTCTCTGTAATAAGTACGTAAATTTTTTAGATGTATTTTGTATTTACTACTGTCTTGCAAATAATTATTTAATGTGTGTTGGGCTATTGAACAACTATGTAAATCAATAGTCTCTTTTATCTTAATAAGTTCTAGAAGTATCACATTATCTGCTCGTACCCAGCCCAAACGTAAACTAGGAGCAAGAGTTTTGGAGAATGAGCCTAGATGAAAACTATTTTTAGGAATCATCGAACTTATACTTTGAGATTTTTCATTAAAATAGAGTTCATTATAAGGAGCATCTTCTATGATATAACCACTATTTTTGAGGATTGTTGATGCTATTTCTTTTCTTTTGGCTTGTGCATATAATGACCCTGTAGGATTTTGAAAGTCTGGAATGAGATATGCCAATTTTGTTTGTTCAAACCCTTTTTTAAATGCACTTATATCAATACCGTCTGCATGTAAAGCGATTTCTTTCATATTTAAAGCATTCATTTTGAAGATGTTTACAGCACCCAAGTAAGATGGTTTTTCTATAATTATTTCTCTATTCTTAAAGTAAGTAGCAAGTATATAAAGTGCTTGTTGTGAGCCTGTAGTTATAAGAATATTATCTGCATCTGTAGGAAATCCATCTTCATTATAGAAATCAGCAATTTTTTCTCTGAGTTCTAAAAGTCCATTACTTGTTGTATATTGTAAATTAGTATTTTCTTCATATACTTGCATATTTGCTATTTTCAAATCTTCCATTGGGAAGAGTGATTCATCAGGTAATCCACCTGCAAATGATATAGTTTCTGAGTCAATTGATTCTAAAATTTCTCGTATAAATGATCGTTTCATTTCGTACCTTTTTATTTTTCAGTATTATAAGTAATACAACTATTTTTATCTTTATTAAAATTGCTAAATATATTATCTATTATTGCTTAATATGTAGATAATTAGTGCTATAATATTTAAATGAAAAAATCAACGATGCAAAAGCATACAAAAATTGCTAATGCTATAATGTATTATATTTATAAGTATGTGGATACTGATATAAATCTTGATGAGTTAAGTCATGATTTAGGCATTAGTAAATTTCATATGCATCGTATCTTTAAAAAAGAGTTTGAAAAAAATATTTATGAGAGTATAAAGTCTATTAGATTGCAAAAAGCATCAAGTTTATTACTTACAAATTCACATGCGACTATTTCAGAGATAGCAAGTAATTGTGGGTATTCTTCCCATGCCTCTTTTATAAAAGCCTTTAAGGAAAGATTTTCTAGAACACCATCTGTATGGAGAAGTAAAGAGTATAGAAAAAATTATTTTCTTAATGAAAGATCTTTTGCTAACCTTGAGATGAAAGTTGTAAAAATGCCTAAGATAGATGTTTATTACATACGACATAAAGGGTACAATGAAAAGATAAAAAAAGTTTGGCAAAAGTTACAAACATGGGTATACTTTAATGAAATTAAAGAGTATCAACAAATCGCTCTTTATCATGACAACCCAACGATAACATCTTTAGAACAGTGCCACTATGTTGCTTGTATAAGTACAGAACAATCACTTACAAATAGTTCACTTTCTAAACTCACTATTCCAAAAGGTGTCTATGCTAAGTTTGATTTTTCTGGGAAATATGGAGATGTACTTGAGTTTATGCAGTGGGTTTATTTTGAGTGGTTGCCGGAGAATGGTTATGAAACTACAACAAAGCCAGCATATAGTATTTATCATAAAAATCATTTTTTAGAAGATGATTCGCTTTTTAAACTAAGTTATTATTTACCTATAAAGATATAAAAGAGGAGTGTTGATTTTATGACTTATATTGTTCCAAACTATTTTTTAGAAAACAACTATAAAAATCTCACTAAAATTGATTCGCTTTTATGCTTACACTCTATCAAGAAGACACAAAATGACTTTGTAGATGCAAGAAATACTATGCATAGTATGAACATCCTTATTGAGGGCTCAAAAATCATTCATACTGCAAATGAAAATCTTATAGTAAATGCAAAAGAGTTATGTTTTTTAACACAAAATAATTACTACATGAGCGAACGTATGACTAAAGAGTCACGATATAAATCTATGATACTCTACTTTGATGATGCATTTGTTTTAGAGTTTATAAAAAAGTATAAGCTCCAATTGACTGCGGCTGAAGAACAAAATTTTCTTCAGATTAGTTACAGGAATGATAAATATTTTTTAGAAAATATTATACAATTTGAAGAATATTTGGAGGAAAATTTTTCAAGCCAACTTTTAAAACTGAAGATAGAAGAAATATTTTTACAAACCCTGCGTTTATCTCCTGCAAATTTTTACTCCTTTTTAAAGGCCATCCTAAATAAAACCGAGGCAAGAACCTTACATATTTTAGAATCCAACATAGATATGATAGAAAACATAGAAGATATGTGTAGAGCATCGCGTTTAACACCAAATCAACTTCGTAGATATATCAAAAAACATACAAACTCCACACCAAAAATATGGCTAGATACAAAAAGAGTTCAAAAAGCAGTACTTTTGCTCAAGAACTCCGATAAAAATATCTCCGAGATAGCAACAGAGTGTGGGTATTCTACAGTATCTTGGTTTATATCTCAGTTTAAAAAAGAGTATAGCCTTACACCTAAAGAGTTTAGAGCAAAAGATACTAACACTTAAATTTCTTATACGATTTGTCACTTTTCTTGTACCTCTAGCAGGGGCTATTCCTGTAAAATTGCTTCTATAAAAAAGGAGTTTTACAATGAAAGGATCAAACCAATGGAATGCCAACGAGTATAACAAAAATGCAGGCTTTGTTTCAAAGCTTGGATTACCTGTCATAAATTTACTAGCACCAAAAAAAGATGAGAAAATCTTAGACTTGGGGTGTGGAGATGGAACACTTTCAGTAGAGATACAAAAGTATGGATCACAAGTCATAGCTGTCGATTTGAGTCCTGATATGGTTGCAAAAAGTAAGAAAAAAGGACTCAAAGCTTCTGTAATGAGTGCTACACAATTAGAATTTTACAATGAGTTTGATGCTGTCTTTTCAAACGCTGTGCTTCATTGGATTCAAGATGCCAGTTTAGTTATTAAAAATATCAAACAAGTACTCAAGCCAAATGGAAGGTTTATCGGAGAGTTTGGAGGGTACGGAAATATAAAAAGCTTACAAGAAGCTATGCAAATAGTATTTGAGAAACATCCTGAGTATGGAGAGTTTCCAAATTCTTGGTTTTTTCCTAAAAAAGAGGAGTATACCGAACTTTTAGAACAAGATGGTTTTAGCGTGCACTATATGAAAACTTTTAAGCGCCCAACACCGATAGGAGATATAAAAGAATGGCTAGATATCTTTGCCAATGGAATTATGAAAGATGTACCAACTTCAAAAAAAGAGAGTTTTAAAAAGGAAGTAGAAACTATACTCAAGCCTAAACTTTTTACCCCACAAGATGGCTGGGTTGTGGATTATGTCAGACTTCGATTTGTAGCACAAAAGGAAAATAATGAAAAATAAAGCACTTCTTATCATAGATATGCAAAATGATTTTGTACTGCCGAATGCACCACAATGTGTGGAAGGTGCTATAGATGTAATTGAGAACATTGAAAAGATTCTTCACAAGTTTAGAGAGAAAAACTTACCTGTATTTCACATCATTCGTGGGTATAGAGTAGATGGTAGTGACATAGAACATACACGATTAAAGGATTTTTTACAAAATCCCTACTGTGTACCAAATACAGAGGGAAGTAAAGTTATTGCAGAACTGACACCACTTGAAGATGAATATAAAATCATCAAAAATAGATTTAGCGGATTTATGCAAACTGAATTAGATTTTATGTTAAGACGATTGGGAGTAAAGGAGCTTATCGTATGTGGTATACAGTACCCAAACTGTATCCGAGCCACTGTATTTGATGGCATTTCTCTTGGATATAACGTTACACTTATTACTGATGCAACCGGAGCTAAAACACAAAAGATAGCGGAAGCAAACATCTTTGATATTCTTAATATCGGAGTGAACTGTTTGAATACAACTATGATTTTGAATGAATGAAAAAGCATAAGCTTATAGAATAGCTTCCTTCCATACTAAGGCAAATATGTTTACAGCCTCAATAAGTTCATCTTCACTAAAACCGCCAAATCCCATACGAATAGCCTCAAAATCTCCACCACTTCGCTCTTTTGCAAAGTAAAGTTTTATATTTTCTTTTTCTGCTAAATTTTTAAATTTTTTCCAGTCAAAAGCTACTGTTGGATTGATAAGTATTGCTAGACCTGCACCCTCGGCAACTATCTCAAAACTCTCTTTGAGATTTTTTTTGAGTAACTCTTTTAAAAGATTGTGCTTTTTTTTGTTAATGGTACGGATTTTTCTAAGATGCCGTTCCCAATGTCCTTCTTTCATAAAAAACTCTAGTGTCTTTTGTGTAGTGATACTTACACGCGGGAAATGGGCATCATAATTCATCTTGTAAAGTGCTAGAAGTTGTTTGGGCAGTACCATATAGCTGACACGCAGAGCCGGTGAGAGAGATTTTGCAAAAGTCCCCATGTAAATCACTCTATCATTTGTATCTATCCCTTGAAGTGAGGGTATAGGACGATTGTAGTAGGCGAGTTCACTGTCGTAATCATCTTCTATGATAAAACCATTGATATTATTGATATACTCTAAAAGTTTTGCTCTTTTTGAGAGAGGCATTGTAACACCTGTTGGGTAGTGGTGTGATGGTGTTATGTAGATGAGCTTTGCATTTGAAGTTTTGAGAGATGAAAGTTGCATCCCTTCATTACCTACTTTTATCTTCTTTATTTTGTATCCATACTCTTCAAAAACTCTTCGTGCCACATGATAACCTGGTTCTTCCATGCCAAAACAATCAAATTTTTGTTTAAGTAGTTTTGCCACAAGAGACATAGAGTCACTAAATCCACTACAGATAATTATTTGCTCGCTATCACACTTCACACCCCGTAAAGAAGTAAGGTATGAGGCTATCTCATCTCTAAGACCACTTTCACCTTGACCATCTCCATAAGAACCAAAATCAAGAGTCTCATTTACTGCTTTGTTGAAACATCGCTTCCATATTTTAAGAGGAAAATCTTCCTTTTTAAGTTGTGCTGGAAAAAAGTCATATTTATAGGTTTTTTGTGAAGCATGAGATGTCGGTTTGTTATGTATATTTTGAATATTTTTATAGAGTACGTCAGCCACATAGTAGCCACTTTTTGGCTTTGACTCTATAAAACCTTCGGCATAAAGTTGTGAGTAGGCAGATTCTACGGTTGTTTTACTTAGGTTGTACTGGGTTGAGAGTTTACGGATAGAGGGAAGTTTATCGCCTACTTGAAGTTGTGAGAGTATCTCCTCTTTTATAGCTTTATAGAGTTGTATATGGAGTGAAGTTTTTGAGTTTGTATCTATGCTATACAAAACTGTCCTTTTGTTCTTTAAATAATTTGTATCTTTTAGAGAGTACAAAATTTTCATATAATAGCACAAATATTTTAAATAAGAGGAAGAGATGAAGCAGATATTTGAGATAAAAGATGAAAAGGTTATAGCAGAGTTACTTGATACTGTAGAGTACGGTACATTGGCGATTTGTGCAGACAATAAGCCATATAATGTACCACTGAACTTTGTCAAAATTGGTGATGCACTTTATTTTCACGGTGCCAAAAAAGGTAGAAAGGTAGACATACTTAATCAAAATATGCAAGCTTCTTTCAGTGTTGTAAAGTCCTACTCAATGATACAGTCTTACTTCAGTTCAAAAGAGGAACTTGCATGTCCTGCTACACAGTTTTTTAAGTCTGTAATAGTTGATGGAACTATTACATTTGTTGAAAAATATGATGAAAAAGTACAAGCCCTGGGTGCCTTGATGAAAAAACTTCAACCCGAAGGTGGCTATAAACCACTGAGTGATGAGGCATATATAAAAGCAATTAATGCAACTTTGGTTTATAAGTTAAATGTGGAAAAACTTAGAGCAAAGTTTAAATTTGGACAGCACCTTTCAAAGGAACGATTTGAAATGATAATAGAGCATCTATCTGCAAGAAGAGATGATGTAGATAGCGTCACCATAGAAGCTATGAAGGAGTTTGAAAATGGAGTATAGAGTTGCTAGAGTAGAAGATATAGAGGGTGTTTTAGTGCTACATAAAAAATATCAAATTGATACTATAAAAGAGAAAGATAAAAAAGATGGTTTTGTGACAACAGCATTTAGTAAGGAAGACATTTACCAACTCATAACACAAGAACAAGGACTTTTTATAGGCGTAAGAGACAAAATAATAGTAGCCTATGTGATGTCCGCTTCTTGGGAGTTCTGGTCAAAGTGGAGTATGTTTTCTTTTATGATAGAAGATTTAAAAAACTGTAGTTATAAAGGTGTGCAGCTAACAATACGGAACTCTTACCAATATGGACCTATCTGTATTGATAAAAGTGTAAGAGGTAGTGGTGTTTTAGAAAAAATATTTAAATTTGCATTAGAAAAAATGTCACATAGGTTTGAATATTTTGTTACTTTCGTAAATAAGAAAAATCCTCGTTCTTATGAGGCTCATAGGAGGAAATTAGGTTTGGAAGTGTTAAGGGAGTTTAAATATAATGAGAATGAGTATTTTGAGTTTGTTTGTAATATAAAATCCTAATATAATGAATCTTCACATAATCTTGACAAACATCTTATAAACTTCGTTTGAAACTCAAAAACGGAGAAAGAAAATGAAAAAGATACTAAATGTTGTGCTTGCATCTGCAAGTACTTTAATGTTAATAGGATGTGGAGATAGTTATGACTCTAATAAAAAGGAGTATAAACCCGAGATAAAAACAATATCTTCTTTGCAAAGAGAGGTAAGTTATCTTACTGATGCAGTGCAGAACATGTCTCTTTATACCTTTGATAAAGATACACTGTTTCCAACTACAACTAATTGTGATGCTGATTGTCAAAAGATTTGGCCAATATTTACAGGTGGAACTACAGCTAGCACAGATATAACAGTTTTTGATACTAATACAAGTCATTTGGCATACAGAAAACATCCAATGTACTTTTTTGCAAATGATTCTGTAGCTGGAGATGTTAAAGGTAATAACATAAAAAATGTTTGGCATTTAATTTATGCACCATCTGGTACAAATGACACTCAAACCAAATTTTCTGAAGCAGCACAAAGTATGACACAAACATATCTTACAGATAAAAATGGGATGGCCTTATATACTTTTGATAAAGATGATATTAATAATAGTGTTTGTTATGGTACACCTGACGCAATGCCGTTAGGAAGTTGTGAAGCAAGATGGCCAGTTTTTCATGTTTCAGATTTAGGAACTTTACCAGCAGGAACACAGGCATCAGATTTTGGTACGATAGATAGAAATTTAACGAAAGAATTAAAAGATGCGAATGGTGAATATTTAGCTACAAAACAAACAACATACAAAGGTCATCCACTTTATTATTGGTTTAAAGATGCAAAATCTGGAGATACTACAGGTGATTGGGTAAAAGGTGTTTGGCATTTAATAGAAATTTCAGCACAAAAAACTTCAACATTAACAGCTTCTCCATATACTGCTGCTGCCGTTGCAAAAGGAAAAGCCATTTTTACTAATCCATCTAAATGTGCAAGTTGCCACGGTGTTGATGGTCAAACAAAGCCGCTAGGAGTAGATAATATTATTGCACGATATGGTGATGCAAAATTGATTACTCAAAAACTCAAAGATATGAGAGATAATGGTAATCCAAATAATAGAAATTCTGCCATGGTAAATGTAGCGAGTGGATTATCAGATGAAGCTATTATTAACCTGAGTGCATTTGTTGCTACACTTAAAAAGTAAAATCATATGAAAAAAATATTAATTTTATTAATTATTGCTCTTATGAGCAATAATGCCATTGCATTTGAATCAGGACAACTAAGTTTAGATACTCCAAATGTGTTAAATCAAGGGGAGGGCTCTTTTGGCATAAGACATAGGTTTTTCGGTGAAGTTACTGATACAGATAAGTTCTTAGGCACTGATGATGGTGGCAATATGTATTTTATGCTCAAATATGCATTGTTTAATCATTTAGTTCTTGGCGTAGATCATACAAGAGATGAGAGTGCTTATGGAATTGGCTTAGAATATTCACATGATTTTGAATGGATTAAAACTGCTGTAAGAGTAAATGGTTTTAGATTAAATAAAGGCTTAGATAAATACGATAAAAGTTATCAAGCCATTGCATCTTTTCAAACAGCAAATTATTTTAAACATATAAATTTAACGACAAATCTTGGCTATGATGCTTATTATAAACATCAGATTTTAGGTTTTGGTGTAGACTTAAATGCTGAAAATTTTATTTCATTTTTAACATTTACAGAAAGACTTTCTTTACTGGCAGAATACTATCCTCAAGTAGACAAAGTAGAGACTATTTCTAAAAAATATGATGCATATGCTATTGGTATAAAGTACCAAACATATGGACATCATTTTGAAATTCTGGTAACAAATTCCACTAATATGGATCCAAGAACAATGTCATTAGGAACTGATAGTAAGAAATTACATTTTGGTTTTAATATAAATAGAAAATTTTAATCGGAGTTAATATGAAAAAAATATTCATACTTAGTTTATTTGTAGCTTCACTTTTTGCAAGTGACATATATAAGAATTATGATACAAAACTCCCTCAACTCAAAATGCCAGATAACAATCTGACATTTAGAGCAATAGAGGGCTATAGAGACTACAAAATAGTTGCAACTCATTTTAGGACAGATAAAAATGAACTACGCTATATTTTAGCAAACTCAATAGGGTATAATGCCTTAAAGAACAATGCTAAAATAATGCCAGAGGGAAGTAAAATTGTAAAAATTGGCTGGTCTGTTAAAAAGATGCCACTCTTTGAGTCTGCACTAGAAGCAGATAAAATTCAAAGGGTAGAGTATATGCTCAAAGATTCTAAAAATTTCAATGTCAATGGTGACAATTGGGGATATGCAAGGTTTATTAAAAAGGGAGACAAGTTTGAGAGTTGGGATAAAGGAGTTGAGGGCTGCATCAGTTGTCATTCTATTGCCAATGAAAGTGATTTTCTCTTTACTAAAGTACAAAAGACATTTGAGTAAATGAAACACAAGGTACTTATAGTTGAAGATGAACAAGAAATAGTGAATCTCATAACCAATCGTTTAGATAAAGATAGGTATGAGGTTACAATTGCACTCAGTGGAGATCAAGCTCTTCATTTAGTTAAAACAGAAGAATTTGATTTAGTCTCATTAGATATTATGTTACCTAAAGTAGATGGTCTGACAATTTGTAAGGAACTTCGAAAGAAAAACAAGAAAACACTTATCATTGTAGTGAGTGCCTTAGATTTAAATGATACAAAAATAGAAGCTTATAGTTTAGGAGCAGATGATTACATAGCTAAACCATTTTTACCCAAATTACTGTCTTTGAAAATCGCTTCTTTACTTCAAAGACAGTTTGAAATGTTACATTCTAATATGGAGTTTCAAAATATTGTGCAACACGATATTTCCCTTCAAAGATTTTTTATAAATAATATACATTTAGCATTAACTCCTAGTGAATATATGATATTTGAAACACTATTTAGTAATCCTATCAAAATATTTTCTAAGGATGAATTATCTCAAATACTCTACAATGAAGATCTTGGAAATATAGATAGAAATGGAGTTAGAACACATATTTATACTTTACGGAAAAAAATATCTAACTTAACTCAAAAAGAAATTATCAAAACTGTAAGAGGTACAGGTTTTACTATTTATCAAAATGAAGGATAAAGTTGAGCATTAAATACAAGATACTAATACCTCTGCAATTGATGGTTCTATTTACTATTATCACTATTAGCTATTTCTACATAACTAATATGCAAGAGTATATAAAAAAGTCCTCTTTAGAAAAGCTTGAAATTCTTGGAAATGCTACAAATGATAAAATAGACCTTTACATCAAGCAACAACAAGACAAAGTAAAACTTTTTAACTCTCGTAAATATCTTTATGATAAATTAACAGAGTATAAGAAAGAAAGAAACACTGATATCAAGTCAATAATACAAGGGATATTAAAATTCTCATATACAAAAGAAGAAGATATTGTAGATATAGTCATTTTAGATAGTGACTCAAATATAATTGCTTCAAAATTAAAAAAAATAACGCCTAAAAATCCATTTTTAAATATTCTTAAAAATATGCCAACTGCATCTGCTAAAACTAAATTAGTCTTTGAAACATTGAAAACAGCACCTCTTTTATATATTAGTGTTCCGCTTTATAAAGGAAAAAGTTTCATAGGAACATCTGTGTTTATTCTCAAGCTAACTTATCTTAATAATATGCTCACTAATCAAAATAAAATTGGTAAAACAGGTGAAATTTTAATGGGAGCTAAAAGCAATGACAAACTACTAATTTTTACTCCCCTAAAAGAAGCTGCCTATCCAAAAGCATGTTTAAATCAACATTTTGTAGATTATATTTTTGCTAAAGATAGTTTAGAAAATTTTACTCCTAAAATTGTGGAAGAAGCCTTAGACTATAGGAAAAAGCTTGTTACTTTATCTTTGCATTACAACAAAACATTACAAGCTATGATACTTGTTAAACAAGATGTGAAAGAGTTGATGAAACCTATAAAAGAAATAGAGTTCAAGCAACTTCTGGTGTTATTTATTGGCAGTATTTTTATACTACTTAGTGGACTACTAATCGCGAATAAAATGGTAAAAATTATTGAAAATGTAGTGAGAATTACATCAAATATATCAAATGGACAACTAGATGAAAGAATTGATATTTCAAGCAAAGATGAGCTAGGAAAACTAGCCCATTCAGTAAATAAAATGGCTAACTTCATGCTTAATGCAAATGCTATTTCTGAAGCGAAAGTTATAGAAAAAACAAAACAACTTAGGCAACTTAATCAAAACCTAAGTACTATAATTAAGTCTCTTTCTCACGACATTAAAACACCACTAACTATAATTAACGGCTATTTAGAAGAGATAGCTGATGGATTAGTAACTTATGATGATCTTCCCCAGATAACAGTAATACTAAAAAAAGAGACTGCATACCTTAACGAACTGACTTCTGAAGTTATAGGCTATATCCAATCTCAAGAAATTATGTTTAACAAAAAAGAATCTATAGATTTAAAAGAATTTTTAGAGAGTGATGTTTTCCCTCTAGTTCGTGTTAAAGAAGGTGTAAGGCTTACTTGTGATGTTGATGAAAAGATAAGAGTGATATTTAACCCTACTGCCTTTAAAAAGATACTAGTTAATCTCTTACATAATGCTAGTAAATACACATCTAAAGGTGAGATAAAAGTTTCACAAAAAGATTATAAAATTATTATAGAAGATACCGGTATAGGGATAGCCAAAGAGCATTCAAAAAGTATTTTTGAGCCTTTTGTATGTTTGGATGAGAGTAGAAATAGACAAAACAACGGCTTTGGTTTGGGTCTTTCCATTGCTAGTAACCTAGCAAAAAGTAGCGGATACCGATTATTCTTAGATAGATCTTATGTGAGTGGATGTCGGTTTATCTTAGAAAAAGAATTATGAAAAATTTTAAGACACAATACCTAAAGATTGTGCCTAAACCAACAAAGGTACTAAAGCAGACTATAATGGACTGAAAATATTGCTCACGATAAACATTATATTCAAGTACTATATATTAGCAGAATCAAAAATGCTAATTAAAATTGATGAGTCAAAATTTATAAAACTTGGGAATGTAGAGCAATTCCTCATAATCAGAAGCGATAATATAAAAAACCCAGTACTTTTAATTCTGCATGGGGGAACAACAGAAACAGCTCATTTTATAAAATTTAATCATAATTTAGAAAAATATTTTACTGTAGTATATTGGGAACAAAGAGGAGAAGGTAAATCATATCAAAAAAATAGTGATAGTAAACTTTTAACATTAGATAGATATGTTGAAGATATACATGAATTAACAAACTACTTAAAAGATAAATTTAAAAAAGAAAAAATATACCTTTTGGGACATTCCATGGGAACGCTACTTGGGATAAAAACAGTAGATAAATATCCAAATGACTATATATCTTATATCACAATTTCTCAAGTAGCTGACCCTATTCAAAGTGATAATATTGCTTATGATAGTTTATTAAAAATGGCAAAAGAAAAAGGTAATACAAAAGATGTTGACAAAATATTATCTATTGATAGAGTAACACAAGATAACCTTTTGGATTTAAACTTTACAAAAAGAACAAATGAACTTATTCAACTAAGTATAAAATATGGTGGTCTCTATCATCAAGCAAGTTTTTTAAAAATGTTAAAAATCTCATTATTTCCTATTTTAACACTCAAAGAATACAATTTTAAAGATAAAATGAGAGCTATCAAACAACATAGAGAGAGAATACTCTTTTATTATCAAAACAATTTGATTGATAATATTACAAAAATTGAAGTTCCAATATATTTTATTCATGGAAGGGATGATTATATCATTAATTATAATCTTACAAAAGAGTATTTTCAAAAGCTTAAAGCTCCAAAAAAAGAGTTTTTTACTTTTGAAAAATCTGCTCATTTTCCACCATTTGAAGAGCCAGAAAAATTTAATGATCTGATTAAATCAAATTTTACTTGCTAAGAAAAATTCTAACAGGTAATAAGGGGGATAATATTTAATAATCTGTGTCAGCATCTAAGTCGCTTAGAGTTATTAGCAATATTTTGTTCTTCAAGTATCGAAACAGTATATTCCTGATTATTGCAAAAAAAGACTGCCTTTGAGAATCTATTGAAAGCTTTTACTTTATTAAGCTGTTTTTCAATTCTTTGACAAAGCACTACATTATCAATTTAATTGAGTAAAAAATAAGTTTTAATAATTATGGTAATATTTGGGCGTGTGAAAGCCATAGAGCTGTTGATCTTTGAAATTTTTAATTCTTGGTACAAAATTAAATCCAAGAATATCTGTTAAGTCAAATATTATTTATGTATATGTATGAGTATCTCCTGAATGCAAATCACTCTGAAACTGGTTAACATAAGGTATATTCTATTGAAAATAATCTCTATCTTCCTGTTGCTCTAGATTTATATTGAGATGAAAAAAATTCGAACTTTTCAGTTTCTTGTTCTCGTTCACTCCATAACTTAACGTTTTCAAAATCAATATCATTTTTTAATGCTACCAATATGGCTTGCTCCAAAGATCTTTCGTCATCCCAAAAGAAATATGCAGCCAAACGATCTTTTACACTATCTGTTGGAGTAATAAGTCTTAGCACACCATACTCAGTTTCTATTTCGGAGATTTCTTTTACAAGCTCTTGTCCTATTGCCAGTGGACTTGCAGGAAACTCTACTGTATATGGTACCAAATCCATAAAGAGGGTAAAATTCCGCTCTACATTAAATTCCGCTTAAATTAGTATATTCTAAAATAAACAGCCTCCATATCTCCTCTATAAGTCACGATATTATTTTTCGAGACCTATAGTATTAAAAAGTCCTTTTGACTCATCAAGAGCAATTAAACGATGAATTCGCTTAGAATGGCTTTTAAAATCGTATATTCCAAAGAAATTGATATGCCCCCAGTGAATGATGGAACTATTTTTAAGTGCATTTAAAATTTCATCTTTCTCTTTCTGATTCTTAGCCTGCTGTATCTTTTTTGTAATGTAAAGATAATTCCAAAGTATAATTGAGTTTTGAATCAGTCGCTTGGAGTTATTAGCAATATTTTGTTCCTCTACTGTGGCAACACTAAACTCTGAACTATTTCCAAAGAAGACTGCCTTTGAGAATTTATTTGATGCTTCAACCTTATTGAGTTGTTTTTCAATCCTCTGTCGTAACTCCACATCATCAATATAGTTGAGTAAAAAGTCAGTTTTTATCATCTTACCAAACTCCTTGAGTGCTTGATACAGCTTATGTTGCTTCGAATAGGATGTGAGTCTCTTGAGCAGCTGTGTAGCAGTAGTTTTCCTCTCTTTAATAGTTACAATAAATCTTAAAATGTCATCCCAATTCTCACTGATAACTTTTTCATTGATTTTATGTGATGGAGTGAGTTTATACTCAAGGTCTTTGTAATATTTCGGAGCCTGAAACCCAAACAACTGTTGTTTTTTAAAGTTCTTAATTCTTGGTGCAAATGAGAAGCCAAGAAGATGAGTTAATCCAAAAACAATGGAACTAAATCCAAAACTATCAGTTGAATGTATATCACTTTTTACTGTTGTATTATGCAACAGCCCATCTATAACATAACCGGATTCTCTCTCACTGACATTAATAATTTGAGAATGAAACAACCTATGAGACTCATCAATAAATGTGTAGGCTACAACACCCTTGTCTGTACCAAAGTATTTAAAAGAGTATCCTGCATTTGTAGAGTCAATTGATGAAGAGATATTGTACTTTTGACCATCGCTTGAAGTGTGGTTAATATCTTGATTAGCTCTCATTGATTTTACAATTTCAAGATTATCCATATATGCTACAACCTTATCATTGGCATCATTTGTATTCTCTTCACTCATGTACCAAGTTTTTACATTGTCAAGCTGATTTTCATTGATACCTTTTGAGATTTTTCCCATTTTAAGGAGTGATAGATTACAGCCATACCCAAGCAGTGCAGCTAAAAGAAGATTATGATTCGTTCTAGACTTACTTTGATTGTAGTGTTGAAATGATGAGAGAAAATCTATCTCCTCATTAATAGCCCGAAGCAAATCAATAATTGATATATACTCATGAGATGGAAAATACTTTGATATTGACTCCTCATCCTCCTTTTTCTCAAGCTTTGGTGTATTTAAAATATAGGAGTTATCTGTGGAGGTGAAATGTGTGTTAAAACCATTTTTAACATTCTCATTGGTCTGTTTAAAACTCTCTTCTAGCTTGAGTTTTATAGGTGCAATAAATGCATCATAATCTTTCAAATACTCTAATTCATGAAGCTTTAGAAGTGTATCTTTGTCTCTATGCCATTCATCTTTATCTATAAGGTAATCTTCAAAGTTACGATATTTATGAGAATATTTGAGATTAAGAGTTCCATTTTTAATGGCATCACTCACATGAAAAAAGAAAAGTGCTTTATAGAGTGATACTCTAAATTTACCACTATGATAAACTGTTGTCTGTTCTTCTTCGCTGAGGAATTCTCTTGGTGCAGTGGTAGTTATATTAGAGGTATCTCTAAAGTGCTTTATAGCTTCTATGATGTTTTTATTTGAGTGTTTCTCATCAAACTCAATTGCTTTTAAAACTCCTGATAGCTTGCCTTGTAGGGATATGGATTTCTTCTCAATGAAATCATATTTACTCTCAACTACAGTGTCAAATACTTTTTTCTCGGTAAGAATCCCATTGAGTAGTGATGTCTTTTTCTCAACAAGAAGAGAGATAGCCTCAACCTTTTTAGTAGCTGATAGTTTTTCATCTTTTATGAGCGCTTCTATATCATTAAGTGTCGATTGATACGCATCTTCTAATGATTGTATAACTCTGTTTTTCTTTGGTTCAAGTTCAAAGCTAAAATCTTTTTGAGCTCTCAAGGATGCATTTTTAGCACTTTGTGTGGTTGCTATAAATCTATCTATGAGATTATCATTGCGTATGAGGTATTGGTATTGCACAAATGAGAGAAGTGTAAAATATTGATTGATCTTATTGGTTTGAGTTACTTGCGATGTTTGACTCTTCTCTACCCATTTGGCATAGTATTGGGCAATCTTGGGTGTTATTCCTACACTCTCAATAATCTCTTTTAAAATATCAAATTTAGATTTAATGCTATTGAATTTTCCCAAACTGAGGAGAAACTGGTTCTTTGCTGTAGAGTGTTCAAGCTTCCTGAAATAAGCGATTTTATACCTATTTTTTGAAGATTCCTCTTTCTCTAGGAACTCATCTAAGAGTTGTAATCTCTCATCATCAAGGAGAGGCTCTAACTTCGCCAATATATCCTTCTTATGGGTGTTGAGTGCTACTGTTATAATTCTTGTGAGTTTTGTGTAGCTTGGTACTTCAATGTTCAATTTTTTAGAGAGGTCCACTAAAGTGTAAAATATTTTCTTTCGATGGATGAAATTATTGGCGAGGTTATTGGCTTCTTTTTGGAGGGTGGATTTTATCTCTACTGTGTATGGGTTTATTTGGAGATGTTGTTTGATTAGGTTTCTATATTCGTAAAATCTGCTCTTTTCTACTGATATTTGATTAATTGATATAAAATTGTACTTTTTGATAATAAAATCAATATCATCTTTTAAAAATAAATTAGTATCAAAAAATTGATTGAAAGATTTAAAATAGCCATATAGTAAAATAAATGTTATTTTTCCTTCAGTTGTTGCAAATGATTGCATTTTTATATCTAACGCTTTTGGAAGTGAGAAATAATACTCTTTTTCTTTGTATTTTAAATATTGAGGAGAATATAAGCTTTTTCGTTCATTTATGGTTAAAATATTTACTAACGTCATAAAAATTCCTTGATAATATAATGGACAATATTTTATCTAAAATATTTTTAGAAATATGGTCGGTTATATTTAATAAAAAACTGATAAAATACTATAAATAATACTATTTTATAGTAAAAGAGAGATTTCAATGATAATTGGCTATATTAGAGTGAGCACAGAACAGCAATCTGTAGAAAATCAAAAGCATAAAATATTAGAATATGCACAAACCTATAAGATAATCATAGATGAGTTTATTGAATTAGAAATATCCTCTAAAAAATCTCAAAAAGAGAGATTGTTAGATGATGTTTTCAATAAACTTAAAACTGGAGATACATTTATATGCACAGAGCTATCTAGGCTTGGAAGAAATATGCTAGAGATATTAAATTTAATAGAAAGATTTAACAGTATAGGTGTTAAATTAATCTTCACAAATCAACCAGAATTGTCAACGAATCAAAATGAGGCATTATCATCATTGCTTTTAGCTATCTACGGATATTTTGCACAAACTGAAAGAGAAATTATCAGTGAAAGAACTAAACAGGGTTTAGCAGCAGCAAGAGCGCAAGGTAAAGTTTTAGGAAGACCTAAAGGTTCTAAAAACAAAAATAGAGTTCTTGATCCATTTAAAGATGAGATTCAAAAATATCTTGATATGAAATTATCCCAAACAAATATATTAAAACTTATAAATTCAAAATTGGAGAAAAAAGTATCATTGGCAACTCTTAGATATTTTATTGAGACTACTTGGAAAAACTGAGCGGAAGATTACCCTATTTATGGATTTGTAACCAATAACCGTGCTTGCCACTTTCATGGCATCGCAAAATTGCTTGGTGTTTACAAACACTTTATAGTTACATCAAAAAGTACAAAATGGTAAAAAGTGATTTAAGCTAACTTTAAAGTGTGTTGCCGGAAAAAAGGAATTATGGATTCAGAACCAAGGTTATTTTTATTGACTACATCACTTGAGCCTATTGATATCTTTAGTTGTCTAAGTTTAACAACCTAAAACAACCAAGAATTACACGACAAGGATTATAAAGATGTATTATATAAAACTTGATATTACTAAAAGTTTTCATGTTATTTCAATTATTGATGACGATGAAACCCATTTTCAATATTTAACTTCTTTATTTATGTAAACTTACCCACTCTTTTTGAATAAAAGAGTCAATCATTCTCTTGTGAAAAATAGTCCAAACACATAACTTTATCCCAAACAGCTACAAAATCATGTATAAATTTTTCTTCTGAATCATCAGTAGCATATACCTCAGCGATAGCTCTCAACTCAGAGTTTGAGCCAAAGATAAGATCAACACGCGTTCCTGTCCATAGAAGTTCTTTCGTTATCCTATCACGACCTTCAAAAAGCTTACTTTCTTCTGAAACTTCCCTCCATGTAGTACGCATATCAAGTAAATTAACAAAGAAGTCATTTGTAAGTACTTCTGGTTTTTTGGTAAAGACTCCATGCTTAGAAGCGTTATAATTTGCATCTAACACTCGCATACCACCTAAAAGAACCGTCATCTGTGGTGCTGTAAGTGTCAATAATTGTGCTTGATCAATAAGTAACTCTTCGCTTGAGAGTTCACATCCTGTTGTTTGATAATTTCGAAATCCATCTGCTATTGGTTCTAACACACTAAAGGAGTCGATGTCAGTTTGCTCCTGTGATGCATCTGTGCGTCCTGGTGTAAATGGAACTTTTATAGAGTAGCCCGCATTTTTGATAGCTTGTTCTATAGCTGCACAACCTCCAAGAACAATAATATCAGCCAATGAAATTTGTCTTTTTCCAGATTGTTTATCATTAAAACTTTTTTGAATGCCCTCAAGAGTACTAAGCACTTTTACTAATTGTATGGGTTGATTGACTTCCCAATCTTTTTGAGGTGCTAAACGCAGTCGTGCGCCATTTGCTCCACCTCGTTTATCAGAACCTCGAAAAGTTGATGCAGATGCCCATGCTGTTCTTACAAGTTCGGATATTGAGAGTTCAGAATTTACAATCTCGCTTTTAAGTCCAGCAAGATCTTCATCTCCTACTAAATCATACTCACGCTCAGGTAAAGGATCCTGCCACAAAAGCTCTTCTTTTGGAACTAAAGTACCAAGGTAGCGTGATCTTGGTCCCATGTCTCGATGTGTCAGCTTAAACCATGCTCGAGCAAATGCATCTGCAAACTCATTTGGATTTTCATAAAAACGCTTAGAAATAGGTCCGTAAATTGGATCCATTCTTAAGGCAAGATCTGTAGTAAACATAATGGGTGCATGTGTTTTTGAAGGATCATGCGCATCAGGTGCTGTATTAGCAGCATTTGGATCTGTTGGTTCCCATTGATAAGCTCCCGCAGGACTTCTTACTAAATTCCAATCATACTTATACAGTATTTCTAAAAAGCTGTTATCCCATTTTGTGGGTGTAGTTGTCCAAGAACCCTCTAACCCACTACTTATTGTGTCAGCACCATTTCCTTTGCCAAAACTATTTTTCCAGCCCAGACCTTGCTCCTCTATTGGTGCAGCTTCAGGTTCGGGTCCTACATATTTATCAGGATTCGCTGCTCCGTGAGCTTTACCAAAGGTATGCCCACCTGCAATTAGTGCTACCGTTTCTTCGTCGTTCATTGCCATACGCGCAAAAGTTTCACGAATGTCTTTTGCAGCAGCCAGTACATTTGGTTCACCGTTTGGACCCTCTGGATTTACATAGATCAATCCCATTTGTGTAGCCGCAAGAGGTTTTTTGAGTGTTCCCTTTTTTGAGAAGCGTTTCTCTGCAAGCCATTGTGTTTCTGCTCCCCAGTTGATGTCCTCTTCTGGTTCCCAAATATCTTCACGACCACCTCCAAATCCAAAGGTTTTAAAGCCCATAGATTCCAAAGCACAATTACCCGCAAAAATCATAAGATCCGCCCAGGATAGTTTGTTGCCATATTTTTGTTTAATTGGCCAAAGCAAACGACGGGCTTTATCCAAGTTTACATTATCTGGCCAACTGTTAAGTGGTGCAAGACGTTGATTGCCTGTTGCTGCTCCTCCACGACCATCTTTTGTGCGATATGTGCCTGCACTATGCCATGCCATACGAATGAAAAGCGGTCCATAAGTACCATAATCTGCAGGCCACCACTCCTGCGAGTTTTTCATAAGCGTAAAGATATCTTCTTTAAGTATTTGCAAATCTATTTTTTGAAACTCTTTAGCATAATTAAATGTTGCATCCATAGGATTCGATAGTGTTGAATGTTGGCGTAAAATTCTAAGATTTAACTGGTTTGGCCACCACTCTCTTGTTGATGTTGCTTTGTTTGTAGCAGCAGATATCTCTGCTTCAGGGCATCTGTTTTCTTCACTCATGATAATTCTCCTTACTGCGTTTAGGCTTAATGTTTCCCAGGTTCTAGTTTGACACCACGGCGTTCTTGCGTTATATAGGCGATTAATGCTGTCATTTTTGGGCTATCTAGGGCTATTTTTTTGCCCTCAAGCGGATTGGCAATGCACCAGTTAATCATTTCACCCATTGTTGCTACCTTCCCAAGCTGTTTTTGAAACTTTGGATATGTCTCAGGATGTGTATTTGAAGCGTTAGGATGGCACTCATTACACGTAACTGTATTTGTTCCTAGTTTTGGATCTGTAAAGACCTTTCTTCCCTCTTTTAGCACAGTTTGATATTCAGATTTCCAAAGTTTAAGATCTTTATTTGTAAATTCATCTGCGCTTACAACAGTGCATAAAAAGCTACTTATACACAAAATCATAATGCTTTTTCTTTTTATCGTTTTCATTATATCCCCTTAATAATGTTTTTGTGGAGGTATCGGATTATGCTGATACTCGACATCTTCAGGCTGCTGTGTTTTTTCATTATAGGCTACCGTTCTGTTTTTATTGTTTGGCAGTTGAAAATGAAAATCAACCCTTCCGGTATGGACATCTATCATCTGCCATCCTGTTCCATCTCGTTCAAAAAATGGATCGGCACGGTTAGAGTTAATTGTAAGTTTAGGCATATAGCTTGTTCCATGGGCATAGCTTGGCGGATAAGGCCATGGCCAAGCTGTTGACATCACAGAGTTAAAGCTTATGTTACCTATCTTGTTATATTCGATTTGATGTACATGACCATAAATGACATTTACTTTTTTAAATGGTTTGAGGATTTCTTGAACAAGCTCTGCATCTTCTGTCCAGAAATTCCAGCCTTTATATATTTTTTGTAAAGGCGAATGTGAAAAGACAATCAGCGGTGTATCTTTCGATACATTTTGCAAATCTTTTTTCAACCACGCTCTTTGTTTATCTCCAACCATAAATGGAGAACCGTTTGGATCATCGAGCCCTGCCATTGTCTGCATTCTCTGCATTGGATCTTTCCATTTGTGTGTCCATTTCTCATCAACTAAAATAGAGTTCAGCACTACGATATGTACCCCCTTGTGATTGAAACTATAAAATGGGTCACCAAAGCTGTTCATCCAGTGTTCACCCAAATCAAGATAATAATCATGTTCACCCAACATCATTTTTACCGGGGCTCTGAGTGCTGAGAGGATTTCAGCACCATGATCAAGTTCTGCTGCTTTACCAAGTTGACTTAAGTCCCCTCCAAATAAGATAAAATCAGGTTTTGGATCCATTAAGTTACACTCTGCAACTGCTTTTTTTAGCCCCATATCCCAATTTCTTACAAATTTAGTTCCTTTTATCTGTTGTAAATGGGCATCTGAAATTACAGCAAATGTAAAGTTTTCTCCCTTTTTTCCATCAAGTGTATCGGCTGAAACGACTTCTATGATACTCATAGGTAAAATACTGCCTGCTAAAAGAACACCAGATGTTTTCATAAAATCTCTTCTTTTCATAACTAATCCTTTACATTACTAAATTCAGGCGAAGTAAGTGCCTTTAAAAAAGCTACCAAGTCATTTACTTGTCTGTCACTTAGGTTCAACGGTCTGATACCACCATCTAAAAATGGTGTAACAGGGGCATCCATACCAAATCTACCTCCAAAGTTATACCATTGAACAACTTCTAAAAGTGTTTGCATACTGCCATCATGCATATAGGGTGCTGTTTTTTCTATATTTCTCAAACTAGAGGATTTAAAAGCACCCATATCATCCCCCTCTTTTGTGATAGCATAACGACCGAGTTCAGAAAAACGTTTGTGTTTTAAAACCAAATCATCTGCAGCAGTAAGGGATTTTCCTTTTTTCTTATCTTGGGCTAACATATGTGAAAATTCTGATGCTACTTCAAAAGATTTTCCATTAAGTGCTTTAAAGCCTACACCGATATTATGAAATTTATTATCAGTAAAGAGTGCGTGTGTTTGACTGATCGTATGGCAAGAGACACATCTTCCTTGTCCGAGAAAAACTTCTAAACCTCTTTTTTCCTCTTCATTCATAGCATTCTCTTCATGTCCATACATGTAACGATCAAACTTAGAATTACCAGATATGACGGTTCTCTCAAAACTTGCTATAGCCTTTGCAAAATGTTCTATAGTGATATTTTTTGCAGAGACATTAAAGACTTTTTTAAACTCTTTTTGATAAAACGAATCTTTTTTCAGCATATCCACGAGCTGATTCCATGAATGCAGGCCTCCCTCTACAGGGTTTATTGGTGGAAATTTTGACTGTTCTTCCAGGCTGGCAACGCGTCCATCCCAAAACTGTGAAGTATAATAAGCTGCATTGATAACAGTAGGTGCATTCCTCGTCCCCACTCGAGTTCCTTTTTTATCAGTGAAGCCTTTAGAAACCTCTAAATGGTCTGTAAAAGCTTTTTCCTGTGCATGACAAGTCGCACAGCTGACTTGCCCATCAGCACTAAATCGTGTGTCATGAAAAAGAATATTGCCCAATTGAATTTTCTCTTTTGTTTGTGGATTGTCTTTTGGTACAGATACTTCAGGCAGTCCTAACGGTGCTGCAGCATATGCGCCAATCGATAGGCACAACAAAAAACTTTGAAATCTAATGACTTTCATTTTGTCCCCTTTTTTTAATAGAAATCATCTTGATTCAGTAAGCTATTACAGCTTACAACTAGTATTACAAAACTAGTTTTATGAGATTTCGCTCATAGTTTATTGCCATTGGTATTTTCTCATAGGCGTATCCATTTCATTTGCCCACTCTTTCATGGAAGCATCATACAGACGAATATTGTCAAAACCTAAAATTCGGTGCAGCACAAAAAAGTTCATAGATGTCTCTAAACCCCCTGTACAGTAGGTAATAGTCGGTTTTTTAGGATCAAATCCCAAACCATCAACTAACATACTTTTGAGTATTTTTTTATCTTTTACAAGCCCATTGTCAAAACTGTACTTCCAAAAATAACTTCTAGCACCCTCAACATGTCCTGCTCTCTTAAGTACAGATTGTTTTTGTGCTCCAAAATAATAGACGGCAGGTCTAGCATCCAACATTTGTGCTTGAGCAATATTTTTTTTAACATCCTGTAAATTTGCAACAAGATTTTTATTGATACTTATAATAAAATCACCCTTATTAGGCCTTAGTACCTGTGTAGAGATTTTGCCTTCTACCTTTTTCCAAGCAGGTAAACCACCATCTAAAATAGCTGTTTCTTTAAAACCGTAATACTCCATCGCCCATATCACATAAGATGCTTTTAAAATATCTTTACCATTGGTATGGTGTGAATATATGACAACTTTACTATTTTTATTGATTCCGAATCTTTGAAGGTTCTTTTGCATACTCATAGGGTTTGTCACTAAAAGAAAATGCTTATGTTTTTCTCTCCACAGAAATATAGGAGCATTGATACTTCCCTCAATATGCCCTTTAGCAAATTCTTTTGCGTCCGATACATCAAGAACAACAAGGTCCTTATCATCATGATGTTTTTGTAACCACTGTGCATTTACCAAAGGCCCCATAGCAAAGAGAGAGATACTGCTTATCCAAGCCAACACTATTGTTCTAAATAACATATTTACCATCCTTACACATTATGTACGATTCCATTCTAAACTCCTGTTATAATTTAAAGGATAAAATATTTCCTTTTGAACATTCTATAGCATCCAAGCTTAAAGGATAATTACTATTAATTAATAAATATTTTATTTCTAAAGTTTATCTAAATAAAATACTCCTGACTTGGGTACAAATGCATAAAGGGAGATTTTCTCCCATATAAACTTAAACTAGTTTAAGCTTTCAATGATTATAGTACCTTATTAACCTGCATCATTACTTTTATTTACAACTAAAAATATAGTATATTTGTCCCTAAGTAACAAAAGGAGCAAGTATGCCAACATTAACTATTTTAGCAAAATGTCAAACGCAAAGGTAAAATGTACCAATAACGCAGAGTAAAAATGTAGCACTTTGTTTAAAAAAGATATTATGCATTTCAAATAATAAGTTGGAGTGCAGATGTTTATTAGGGAACAAAAAAAGAATTAACTGTTTTTATATTTTCGATTATAAAAAGAACCGCGCACATATTGCCAAAATCAAACTCAGTACAGCCATATAAAGTACACCATTAAAAGGAACCGCTCTTTTTTCTTTGAGCAAAGACTTCGGTAGCTTTATTATGATGTGAATGCATGTAGTGTTGATGAAATCAATAGAGCTTTATAAATAATTTTAGAATATTGATTACTTATATTTACTATCCAAGAACATTATGATAGAATATTTGTGGAGCATACATCATCTAAGTTATATTAAGTTCATTGATACTATAAAACAAGGTTATAAAATGATACAAACAAAACTAAAAACATATTTTCTTGAAATGAATAAGCATATTGAGCTTATTATTGAATCTTTAGATGTTTTAACTCCATTGTTACCTGTACAAGAGTATGAAGAATTGAATCAACTTCAAAGATTTGCCTTAAATGCTCTTATTTTTCGCTTTTCAAAGCTTCAAGATTTGTTAGGCGCCAAAATTTTTAGAACATATCTTGAATATAGTGGTTTTAATACTCAAGGAATTAGTTATTTTGATATACTTAGAGAAATAGAAAAAGAAGGTATTGTTGATATTGATAGCTGGGGAGAGTTGCGAGAACTTAGAAATAAAATAGCTCATGATTATCCTGAAGAATTAGATGAGATGATAGAAAGTATCAACCTTTTTATAGATAGAAGTGCGGTATTAGTGCATATAGCACAAAAAGTGGAGCAAAACTTTTATGAGATTGAGCGAAAAAGAGATTAATATTATAAGAGATACTGTTTTTGATATATTTGGTAGTGCTCAAATATACCTTTTTGGAAGTAGATTAGATGAAAGTAAAAAAGGGGGAGATATTGATTTGTTTATAATCTCAAATGAGCATAATCTTTTAGAAAAAAAAATAAAAGCTCTCGCCAAACTAAAAAGAATTTTACATAAACCTATAGATATAGTTTTACATAAAGATTTTGATCGGATTATAGAACAAGAAGCATTACAAGGAAAAATAATTTAAAGTTTTAAGAATCTAAAAAATGATTTTATAGATTGA
>CAYRVR010000020.1:0-9026 GCA_964427835.1 uncultured Sulfurimonas sp.
AATATGAAACATAGTTGTAACAACTCCAAAAAGATTTTAATGGAGGGCTGTTGTATTGCCATCCTAAAGCAAAATAGTGATTACCAGTAAGTCATAAAGAGGTAAGATGTGAAGTAGCTATCGTGAAGGCTCTACTAGTAGAGTCAAATGATAGATGCTTTGCAGATTGCATCTTTATGGCTTATCCAAAGGACGATTAGAAAAACATACACTTGACTGCGTTACAAAGTCTTGAAGCTACTAGTAGCTCCTGCGACCTTGTGCCTTGCAATTGCATATTTTTCTAATCGCTGGTATTCGCTAGTTTGCTTTAGGATGGCAATAATAAGAGGAAAAGCAGTCCTGAATTAGTTTTTGGAATTATATCTTTTTTTCAATAAAAAATTTATGAAAAAAATATAAGTTCTATTCAGGCTACTATAAACAAATAGACCTAGAAGTCTATTTGTGTTGTAAGCATATACGCTGTACTATGAGGGTTTGCGGTACCACTTGCATACTCGTTATTGTTCAGTGTAACATTTGCTACCCATTCAACATTTCTGTTTTGTTTCCATGCAACACCTGCGATCTCTGTAATTTTTGCATATTTTTTCGCACCAGATACTACATCAGGTGTCCAGTGGTCATATCTTGCAAAAACTTTGTATTGGTGTTCTTCACCAAAACGTGGTTCAATGTTCATTGTATATCCACTTCCTGAACCAGCAGATACTGCACCAGTAGCAGATGAATCTTTAGAAGTATCTGTTGAAGTTACATACTGAGCAGATGCTAAGAATGATGGCATATTATATACAGTGTGCAGACCATAGAATTTTAAATCATCATACTTATTTGTCACTGCGTTTAGAGAGTGTTTTTGATTTAACTGACCAAAGAAAGAAGCATCAAGGTAAGTATTTTTCTCAGGATGACCATGCGTTCCTAGAAGATGTCCTGTAAATCTCCACTCTAAACTCATACCATTACTTGTTTGTGCACTGTGATACCCTTCACCATTGAAAATACCAATGTCACTGTCAAAGTATTTTGTTCTTGTTTTTGCCATAACACCAAAGTCAGCAGATGAGCTTAAGTGTGCAGAGTTTTTATTTTCAATTAAAATTTCTGAAATACTTCTGTACATCCAAGAGTTATGCTCTTCATAATCATGCCAAGGGCGGTGTGCCAAACCGATTTCTAAAGATGTTGCTGGTAAGACCTCATTTAAATTTAAGTACGCATATTTTGCACGTACGATCATACTTCCATTTGTATTGGCAGTAGGTGCACTTTCACGAGTTAAATCAAATGTAACACGATAGTATGACTTTGGATCATCCAAAAGATATGCTTTAAGTTGGAAATATCCACGACGGATTTCAAAATCTTGTGTATCTTGTGTAGCAGAATTCGCATAATTTGTATATTTATACCCAATGAATGCTTGCCCATCAAACTTTAATTTATCTGCGTGAGAAAAAACAGGAGTAGGAGTTTTTACAAGTGTACGGCCTTCACCTGCTTGTGTAAATACCTGACCATTTGCATCTTGGTATAATTTAAGAGCAGCTGCGTTTGCAGCAACAGAACCTAAAGTCAATGCAGCTAAAGCTGATAAAACGATTTTTTTCATAGTGTGAAATTCCTTTAATTTTTTTGTTAATCGAAGTTTATTACACTTTGATTACAAAAAGATTACAAAATGGCTTCATTATATTGTAACCATTTTGTAACCTTATTTCTCTATTATAAAAATATTTAAGAGCAAGGGAACTCTATGCAAACAGTAATATTACAAAAAACTTTTACTATTCTTGTTATGATTCTAGCGCTCTTTTTCTTTTCTAATAGCAACATATATATGGACTCTTTTGAAAGTAAACTTGAAAAAAGTGCCCCATCAAAAACTCTCAACAATGACATTGAAGATACTTCAAATTTACTTCTTAATAATTATAGTATCTTTTTGTATAACGTTTTACTTCTCAGAGAGAAACCACTTGCAACAATTTCTTTTCATGATTACAAATGTATTACCACTATTTTTAAACCCCCTATTTTCTTTTCTTAAAATCTCATAGAACAAATACACAACAATCATTTTAAGGAAAAACAAATATGAATAAAATTACAACACTAACACTCTCAACTCTTATGGCTACGCAACTTTTTGCAAACAACAATAATGATATAACGCTCATTGATACAAAATCTCCCAATTTCTTACTTGGAAAACAGACACATATTAATATGAAATTTACTCCAAATGATGCTCCAAATATGTGGTTTAAAGCTGGAGTTCGTATTCAGGGTACTTTTGAGAGTCTCAACACTAAAAAATACAATAGTGACGCTTCACTCAAATCTACTACAACATTAGAGGATGCGTATCTGCGTCGTGTTCGTCTCGAAGTTGCAGCAGGATTTGGAAAACATGCCTCTTTTAGCATGGATCTTCGTAATGACAAAGCAAATAAAGGGGTCACAAACGCAGAAGGTAATTTTAATGTGGGTGATGCCTATGTCAAAATTAAAAAGCCTTTTAACTCTTCTCTTATCAACTTTAAACTCTACCGTGCAAAAATTGATGTTTCACGTACAGAAACTGTAAAATCTGCACGTGTTATTGTGTATGATAGACCCTATGTAGCTGATGCAGCAGCACAATACATCTCTTTTAATCGCCGTGGCACAAATATACAAATGTATGGAAATTGGAAAAAGAAAATTCACTATCAAGTAGCTGTAGGTGCAGCATCTTCACCTGATAAAATCATCGATGCGACAGGCTCAAAAGCAACTGCTGATGGAGTAAGCATTGATGAACAAAGCTTTTTTTATGGTGCAAAAGTAGTGCTTTCACCATTTAATGGGTGGGAAGAGAAAAAACGTACAGAGACATATTTTGCAAAAGGAAAACATCTTAGTGTAGGTGCAGCCTACTGGAGTGTTCCTAAACTTAAGGGAACTACAGCAGGAAACGCTGCGTTTAACATACAACGCGAACTTATAAACATAGAACTTTCAGCACACTACAAAGGCCTTTTCGTTCAAAGTGAATACTTCCAATTTAATGGAATGGTAAAAGATTGGACGGCTACTACAAATGTACAAACGGGTTCTTCTACAGGTTACTATATTACAGGAGAATATGTTATGCCAGAATTTTACTATATAGCACCATTTGCAAGATATGAAAGTTGGGACCGATTTGACAAAGAAAATGGCTATACACTCAGTTCTAAACTTGCAGGTCTTAATTGGTACCTACGAGGAAACACTACAAAAGTCGGTCTTGTCATGCAAAAAGACACATACAGTCTACATACCGGCAATAAAGACGTTACATCATTCCGTGTAACATCGCAATGGTTCTTTTAAGAGCTTTTGCGATAGTCTTGTAATCTTTTTGTAATCAAATTGATTTATAATACGAAAACTTAAATTTTAAAGGTGTAATAAATGAAAAAAGTAATCAAGCTTGCTCTTGTAGCTTCAGTTCTTGCAGGTGGTCTTAGTGCCAATGATGTAATCAAAGGAAGTGGTGCTTCTTTTCCATATTCAGTATATCAAAAATGGATTAAAGCATACAACAAAGAGACTGGTATCAAAATTGATTATATTAGTGAAGGTTCTGGCGCTGGTATAAAACATATAGAAGCACGACAATCAGACTTTGGTGGAAGTGATAAGCCTTTAACACCAAGAACACTCAAAAAACATAAGCTCTACCAATTCCCGTCAGTTGTTGGTGCAATTGTTATGGCATACAACATTCCAAATGTAAACAACATTAAATTAAGCCGTGCTGCAATCGCTGAAATTGCACTTGGGCACATCAAATATTGGGATAATAAACTCATTACAATGGCAAACCCAAATGCAAAACTTCCACACAAAAAATTAACATTTGTACATAGATCAGATGCAAGTGGTACTACATTTAACTACACATACTACCTTTCAAAAAGTAACCTTGAGTGGAGAACAACTTTTGGTGCTAAAAAATCTGTAACATGGCCTGGTGATCACCACATCGGTGGAAAAGGAAACCCTGGTGTAGCAACACTCATAAAACAAACTCCTTACAGCGTTGGTTATATGGACTTTGCTGATGCAAATGCAAATAATATTAAAATGGCTACAGTTGAAAATAGAGAAGGATACTACATTAAGCCTACTCTTAAAAACTTCCAAGCATCTGCTGCAAAAGCAAACTTAAACCCTAAATTAGACTTCTACTCTGTAATTGCTGATCCAAGTGGTAAAGATTCATATCCAATTGTTGCAGCTACATTTATTCTTCTCCCACAAGAAAAAGCAGCTACAGACAAAAAAGTAACTGCATTCTTTGACTGGTCATACAAAAATGGTCAAAACATTGCAAAAAGTTTAGGTTTTGTTCCTTTACCAGATAGTCTAACAAACAAAATCAGAAAATATTGGGAAGCAAAAGGAATTAAATAATTCCTTTCCCCACTTTTTATTCTCTTCAAAACAAATTTCAATTTCTTCCTAATCAACTTCCTCTGAGGAGTTGATTTTTTCATAATGTAATCTTTTTGTAATGATATTACTATATAATTATAGTAAATTTTATTTAGGCAATTGAATGGAAAAAATCTTTCAAAAAATCTCATTAGCGAGTGCTACATTAGTATTTGTCATTCTTGTTGGTATATTTATAACCCTATACACAGCAGCAAAACCTGCAATGGATGAGTTTGGGTGGGGCTTTATCACAAATCCTGCATGGAACAAAGAAGTACCTATACAAATACCAAAGCAAAGTGCTACAAAAACACAAATGCAAACTCCAGAACCTGCTATGGTCGATGAAAATAATTTTGGTGATGATGACACAATGGCTATGGACGATGAGGATGAAACTGCAGTTCCAACAAAAACCGTCTATGGTGGACTTGTTCCTATTGTCGGTACACTTCTTTCAACTCTTATCGCACTAATTTTTGCACTCCCTATTGCCATGGGAATTGCAGTTTTTCTCTCAGAAATTGCGCCAAAAAACATCTCTAATCTTGTTGGTATTGCCATAGAACTTTTAGCGGCTATTCCAAGTATTATATTTGGTATGTGGGGTCTTTACTACTTTGCTCCAATTGTAGCAGACCTAGTCGGAGGATATCAGGTTTCACTGCTTACGGCTGGACTAGTTCTTGGTGTTATGATTTTACCATTTATGGCTGCAATCACAAGAGACAGTATGAATACAACACCTGCTGTACTCAAAGAGAGCGCTTATGCACTCGGTGCTACTAAATTTGAAGTTATTAAAGACATTATTTTCCCATATTCAAAAGTCGGGATCATTGGCTCTATTATTTTAGCGCTTGGGCGAGCACTTGGTGAGACAATGGCCGTTGCATTTCTCATTGGTTCTATTTTTGAACTTCCACATAAACTCACTGATCCTACCATCTCTATTCCTGTAGCAATGGCAAATAACTTTGGTGAAGCAAGTGGACTTGGCGCAAGTGCACTCTTTTACCTTGCACTTATTCTTTTTGTAATTAGTTTTGCTGTTATTTCACTCGCTAAATTTTACTTTCTAAAAAAGGCTAAATAATGAGACTTGTTGTCAACAAAATTTTCTTATACCTTAGTATCTTATCTGCTCTTATTGGTCTTGCTTTTTTGGCATGGATTCTTATAACACTTTTTATAAAAGGGCTTACATCCTTTCATCTTTCGCTCTTCTTTAATGATCTTATCGATGGTGGTCTTCGTAACCTTATAGTAGGTCAGATGATTTTAGCCGGCATTGCTTCACTCATTGGTATTCCTCTTGGTATGGCTGCAGGAATTTACATACAAGAGTATGGACAAGGTCGTTATGCTTCACTCATCCGAGATTTAGCAGATATTATGATGTCTGCACCATCGATTGTCATCGGTGCCTTTGTCTATGCACTCATGGTTGTACCGATGCATGGGACAAGTGGTTGGGCAGGTGCTGTTGCTCTTGCAATTATGATGATACCGATCGTTGTAAACACCACAGACAATATGCTCTCACTCGTTCCAAGAGAACTCCGTGAAGCTGGAATTGCTCTTGGGGCATCTAAATACAAAGTCATTATAGACATTGTCATTAAGGCTGCTAAGGTAGGAATTATGACAGGAATCCTCCTTGCATTTGCACGTATAGTTGGTGAGACAGCACCCCTACTCTTTACGTCACAAACATCAAACTACTTTACACTCAACCTTAATGAGAGTTTTCCATCACTCACAGTCAGTATTTACAACTTGGCAAATGAGCCAGAAAAGTCAAGCCGTGATCTTGCCTGGGCGGCTTCATTTATATTGACTGTACTTGTTCTCATCATTAACTTAAGTGGTCGCTACATCACAAGAAATAAAAAATAAGGAAATTATAATTATGCCAGTAATGAATATTAAAAACTTCTCTTTTACCTATCCTGGAGTAAGTGAACCATCACTTAAAAACATAACACTGCCAATTGAAAAAAACAAAATTACAGCACTCATAGGGCCAAGTGGTTGCGGAAAATCAACACTGCTGCGTTCTATGAACCGCATTCACGATCTCTATCCTGGAAATACCTATGATGGAAAAATTGAACTGTTCGATGCAAAAACAGGAAAATACAAAAATATTCTTGAAATAAAAAAAGAGAATGAGTTTATTGAACTACGTCAAAAAGTTGGTATGATTTTTCAAAAACCGACACCATTTCCTATGAGTATTTTTGACAACGTAGCCTATGGTTTAAAAATTGCCGGTATAAAAAACAAAACAGAACTCAAAGACAGAGTTGAGGCTGCACTCAAAGGTTCAGCCCTCTTTAAAGAGGTCAGTGACAGACTCGACAAATCAGCAATGGGACTCTCAGGGGGACAACAACAACGCTTGTGTATTGCAAGAGCAGTTGCTGTAAAACCAGAAGTTTTACTCTTTGATGAACCAACATCTGCACTTGATCCAATCTCAACTGCGGCAATTGAAGAGCTCATTGTTGAATTACGCAATGATGTCAGTATTGCAATTGTAACACACAATATGCAGCAGGCTTCACGTATTAGTGACCATACTGCGTTTATGTATCTTGGTGACTTAATAGAGTTCGATAAAACAGAAAATATTTTCTTAAATCCGAAAGAAAAGCAGACAGAAGATTACATTACCGGCCGATTTGGTTAAAATACATATAAAAAAGAGAGGAAAAACTTATGCTACCTACTTTTACGACAAATCTCAATGAAGTAAAAAATAAAATTACATCTATTGGAGAAGACTTAGTCCGTGCAAATGAACTCATCTTACAAGCACTGAAAGATTGCGATCAAGATATCTTCAACGAAGCACGTAATTCTATTAAAAATATAACAGCAAGAACGGATGAAATCGATAATGCCATCATTAAAATACTCGCTCTTTATACTCCAGAAGCAAAAGATTTACGCAGAGTTGTTGCTTACTTTAAAATTACAAATGAAATTGCCCGAGCCTGTTCCAATACCCGCAGTTTTATCCGTGGTTTTACAGATGTTTGTAACGACTTAGATGTCCAAACAATTAATGAATACACCTTACCAATGCAGGCTTCCACTGTAAAAGCGATTAAAACAAGTATTGCAATGATCAATGTAGATGATACAGATGAGCTCCAAGAGATGTATGAAGATGTCCTTATAGAAGAGAATAAAGCAGATGATCTCTATGAGATGGTAGAGCGTAAACTTGTTTCTGAAGCTGAAAATGCTGCAACAAGTTTTGAAAAGTTCCATAAAATGCTCAAAGCACTTAGAAAGAGCGAAAAAATTGCCGGTCGTGCCATTAGTGTTGCAAATCTCCTTGTTTATATTAAACTCGGCGGAACGATACACAGCTAAAGAAACAGATTACAAAAGGTAAAAAGTGTTAAAATTTCACCAAATAATACTACGCAAGTTTTTAATACTTTTTACACTCCTTTTTCTCATAATGGGGGCAATTGTTCACTACTGGACCTATGAATACTATCTTAGTTCTTCCAAACAATCACTCCTCCAAGATGTTGAACTCATCTCATATACACTCACAAAAAAAACAGACTTAGACAAACTTGCACAAGAGATTAAACAAAACCTAGGGCTGCGTTTAACAGTAATAGCAGCAGATGGAAAAGTACTGGCAGAATCAGATAAAGATAAGAGTACAATGGATAACCACAGATACAGACCCGAAATCTTAGAAGCAGATACCAAATACTTCGGTTATAGTATCCGTCACTCACATACTCTTAATCAAGATATGCTCTATGTCGCAAAAAAAATCACATTAGACTCCACAACACTTTACCTAAGACTCTCAAAAGAGCTCAAAGGGATTTATGATGAATTCATCAATCTGGCTATTAAAATATCAGCGGTACTTATTCTCTTTTTTATCATTCTTTTTATTATGAGTTATAAAATAAATGCACAAATACAACATGAAACCAATAAAATTGTCAACTTTCTTAAAGCCTTAACAAAAAAAGACAAACCAACCTACATATCATCAAGATATTCTCAAGAGTTTGCACTTATCACTTCCCTTTTAACAAAAGTATCAAAAATACTTGCAAAAAAAGACAAACAGCAAGAGAAATATACCCGTAGATTACAAAATGCAAATGCACAAAAAGATGACATTATTTCAGCTATCAGTCATGAATTTAAAAATCCAATTGCTGTTGTCAATGGCTATGCGCAAACACTCCTTGAAGATGATAACCTCAACCTCTCCATACGCAAAAAGTTTTTAAAGAAAATCTATGATAATGGAGAAAAACTCTCTAGCCTTATAAATACCCTCCGACTCTCAATGAAATTAGAAGGAGAGCATCTTTCACTCACAAAAACAACAGTTGATTTAGGCGAAATTACACGCGGTTGCATAAGAACACTTGAGGTTAATTATCCTTACAGAAAGGCCATCATAGAGATTCCAAACGCAGTCCATATTGAAGCAGATAAAACACTACTTGAAATTGTTATTACCAATTTAATTGAGAATGCTTTTAAATACTCTG
>CAYRVR010000020.1:9126-19206 GCA_964427835.1 uncultured Sulfurimonas sp.
ACACTACTTGAAATTGTTATTACCAATTTAATTGAGAATGCTTTTAAATACTCTGAGGATGAAGTCCATATTGTTATCACACAAAAGCAAATAGAAATTATAGATAGTGGTATTGGAATTAATGAAGCAAACCTAAAAAACATTACAGAAAAATTTTACAGAGTCCAAACAAACAGATGGAACAACTCCCTTGGACTTGGACTCTTTCTTGTAAATAAAATTATAACCTTACACAATTTCAAACTCGAAATACAGAGCCAAATCAACAAAGGTTCCCGCTTTATAGTCAAATTTTAGTAACCTTTACACTTTTTTGTAACTCCCTTGTAACCTCTCTTTTATATAATTTTTTTGCATTTCGCGTAAAAGGATTACTATGCTTGATATTGAAAAGATGATAGAGAAAAAATACCCTAAACTCAAAAAAAATAAAATAATTAAGGGAGCAATATCCAAATTTGCAGATTCCATAGTCCATCAAAATGAAATCAATGCATTCTTACAAAACAATGCACATTTAGGAAGTTTTGAATTTGTAGAAAATGCCTTAGAAGAATTAAACTTCAGCTATAAAATTTCTAACAAATATATAGAAAATATTCCGGCAACAGGACGTGTCGTCATTATTGCAAATCACCCTCTAGGAGGACTCGATGCTTTGTCTTTAATTAAGCTTGTAAGCAGTGTCCGTAAAGATGTCAAAATTATTGCAAACGATTTTTTAAATACCCTTACACCTCTGCAACCCATTCTTTTAGATATTAATAACTTTAAAAATAAACAGAGCAAAGATGCAATTAATAAAATTTATGATGCACTCAATAATGAAGAAGCGCTGATAATTTTTCCTGCAGGTGAAGTAAGTAGAGCAACGCCCACAGGCATCAGAGATGGTATATGGCACAAAGGTTTTTTAAAATTTGCCAAACGTGCTAACGCACCTATTTTACCAGTTTTTATAGGTGGAAAAAATTCAAAAACTTTTTATTCTGTCTCAGCTATTAACAAAAAACTCTCAATGCTACTGCTCTCGCATGAAATGTTCAAACAAAAAGGCAAAAGTATCGATATGATCGTAGGAGAGATTATACCCTATGAAAATATATCTCCACAAGGACTCAAACAAGAGAGCGTCGTACGTCTGTACAAAAGGCATCTTTATGGATTAAGAAAAGGCTTTCGTTTTTTTGAAACACAAAAAGCAATCTCTCCAGCAGAAGACAGAAGACTCATAAAAAAAGAGTTAAAAAACTCCCAACTTTTAGGCACAACAAAAGATGGTAAAAAGATATATCTCTACGAATGGTCAGATAATAACTCAAGCGTTTTAAATGAAATAGGAAGATTACGTGAAATATCTTTTAGAAAAGTCGGAGAAGGAAGTAATAAAAAGAGAGATATAGACAAATATGACCGTTACTATAAACATATAATTCTCTGGGATAATGAAGATTTAGAAATTGTTGGAGCCTACCGTATTGGCGTTGCAAAAGAGATACTTGAACAATTTGGTGCTGATGCACTCTATACAAATACTCTTTTTGAGTTCAATACCAACCTCTACCACTACCTTGATGATTCCATCGAACTCGGCCGCAGTTTTGTGCAACCAAAATACTGGGGTTCACGTGCACTTGACTATTTATGGCAAGGCATCGGTGCTTATTTACGTAACAATCCACAAATAAAATATATGTATGGACCTGTTAGTCTGAGTCAAAGTTATCCTAAAGTAGCAAAAGATATGATTTTATACTTCTATGACAGCTATTTTAAAGATGATGAAAATCTTGTAACACCAACGCTCCCTTACCAAATCAACCTTGATGATGATTATATGAAAAAGTTTGTCACAGAACTCAAGCTCGATGACTATAAACAAGATTTTAAACTTTTAAAACAGGCTTTAGGGTTTTTAGAATTAAATGTGCCAACCTTGTATAAACAATATGCAGACCTCTGTGAAGAGGGAGGTATCCGATTTTGTGCGTACAATATAGATAAAGATTTTGCTAACTGTGTTGATAGTTTTATACTTGTAGAAGTTGCAAAAATAAAAGAAAAACAAAGGAAAAGATATTTTGGAGAGTAAAATTACTAAAAACAGTTGTTTAAATAAAAAATGGCAAGAAAAACTTGATCAACTAGATGTTGCATTCCAGCCAATTATTAACATTCACACAGGAAAACTTTTTGCAGTAGAGGCACTTTTAAGAAATTTTAGAGATATTGGATTCCATTCCATTTTTTCTGTTTTTGACACAGTTTATAAAGAGGGAATTCTCTACTGCTTTGATCTTGAACTCAGAAAAAAAGCACTCCAAAAATTCACGCAGATAGAAGGATTTGAAAATCTCAAACTTTTTTATAATTTAGATAACAGACTCTTTGATATAGAAAATTTTTCTTCTGGTAATACAATGAGCATTCTTCAAGAATTGGGAATAAAACGAGAAAACATCTGTTTTGAGATTTCAGAACGCCATGAAATAACAGATAGCCATAGTATGGAGAGAGTTTTACAACATTACAAAGAAGAAGAATATACCATTGCTATAGATGACTTTGGTGTTGGATATTCCGGATATAAACTTCTTTTTGATTCTACTCCTGATTTCATTAAAATAGACAGATATTTTTTACAAGATATAGAAAAAAATATGAAAAAAAAGCTAATGGTAAAGGGTATCACACATCTAGCCATCCAACTTGGCATACAGGTACTTGCTGAAGGAGTTGAAACAAAAGCTGAATATTTAACCTGTAAGGATATAGGATGCCAACTCGTTCAAGGGTATCTCGTACAACGCCCAACACAAAATGTTGAAGAGATTTTAGAATCTTATCCACACATAACACAAATCTTAAAAAATTCTAAACGTGATGAACAAACTTCGCATATAAAGCGATTTATTCAAAAAATTTCTCCCATCTATAACTCCTATAGCATGGATGAAGTTGTCAGTTATTTCCAACAACATAAAAATAAACCCATAGTTCCTGTAATTAATAAAAATAAAGAAGCAATTGGACTCTTTTATGAATCATCAATCAAAGAGTATCTCTATTCACCCTATGGAATGTCACTATTGTTAAACAATACCAACAAACATTCAAAACTTAAAAATTTTATTAACTTCTGTCCTGTAACAGATATTAATAGCAGTATTACAACAATCATAGAACTCTTTTCCAATAATCCAAATGCGAATGGTATTCTCATAACAAAAAATTCTAAATATTACGGATTCTTATCTGCCAATAATATTATAAATATGATGAATGAAGAGAATCTTATAATAGCTCGAGACCAAAATCCTCTTACCAAACTTCCAGGCAACAGACTTGTTGAAAAATATATAGCTGATAGTGCAAATAACAAAGAAGATAAAATCATGCTCTGTTATTTTGATTTAGACAACTTTAAAGCTTTTAATGACAAATATGGTTTTCGTCTTGGAGACAGAGTTATACAACTCTTTGCTGATACCATCAATAAAAAATTACCAAAAGAGTACTTCAAAGGACACATTGGGGGAGATGATTTTTTTGTTGCGACAAGATATACCACTGCATTACAAGATACTTTTATCCAGATTGCAAATATAATTGAGCGCTTCAGTGATAATGTTCGAGAATTTTATACTCCTGAAGATAAAAAAAGAGGTTACATTATTTCCAAAGATAGAGAAGGTAAAGAGAAGAGATTTAAACTTCTTACTGTAAGTGCTTCTATGCTACTCCTCAATGAATCATCTAATTCCTATTTTAGTGGCTCAATTAATGATATTCTCTCAATTCAAAAAAAAGTAGCAAAACAAGAAGAAAAACATATTGCCATAAGCTCTTTGCTGTAATCTTTTGAAACATCTCAAGAGTCTGTATATTTTTTAATCACAATTAAAGAGTTTATTATCAATTAATCCGATATACTACATACAGATAAAATTTAGGAGAAAATTAATGGGAAAATTCGTTAATAATATAGAAGAGTTCTTTACATTTTGTAATGAGAATGATGTTCAATTTGTAGATTTAAGATTTAGTGATATCAAGGGTGCATGGCATCACCTTACATACCGCTACAGTGCAGTTAATGCAGAAAATTTAGAGAATGGTTTCCCATTTGATGGTTCTTCAGTTGAAAACTGGCAACCAATCAACAAATCAGATATGCTTTTAAAAGCTGATGTTCCTACAGCATTTTTAGATCCTTTTACAGCTGATCCTACCGTAATTCTTATCTGTGATGTTTATGACATCTACAAAAATGATTTATATGAGAGATGTCCTCGTTCAATGGCGAAAAAAGCACTTGCATATGCTGAAGAGCATGGTATTGCTGATGCTGCATATTTTGGACCTGAAAATGAGTTCTTCATTTTTGATGATGTAAAATTTGTTGATAACATCAATGAAATTGGATTTAAAGTAGATACTGAAGAGGGTGAATGGAACTCAAACACTACTTATGATGACATGTATAACACAGGTCACAGACCAGGCACAAAAGGTGGATACTTCCCAGTAGCTCCAACAGATTCTATGGTAGATATGCGTGCTGAAATGATGCAAGTTTTAGAGCAAGTTGGTTTAGAAGTTGTTCTAGGTCACCACGAAGTTGCACAAGGTCAAGGTGAAATTGGTATCGTATTTGGTGACATCATCACTGCTGGTGACAATGTTCAAAAATACAAATATGTTGTAAAAATGATTGCACACCTTAACGGTAAAACTGCTACATTTATGCCAAAACCACTTTATGGTGACAATGGTAACGGTATGCACGTTCACCAATCACTATGGAAAGATGGTAAAAACCTTTTCTATAAAGAAGGAAACTATGGAAATCTTTCTGATTTAGCTATTAACTATGCTGCAGGTATCTTTAAACACTCTGCTGCTGTTGCATCTTTTACTAACCCATCAACAAACTCATACAAACGTCTGCTTCCAGGTTTTGAAGCACCAAGTATTCTTACATACTCTTCTCAAAACCGTTCAGCTGCTTGTCGTGTTCCTTATGGAGCTGGTGAAAAAGCAACTCGTATTGAAATGAGATTCCCAGATAGTTCTTCTTGTCCATACCTTGCGTTTGCTGCGATGATGATGGCTGGACTTGACGGTATCACACAAAAAGATGTTCCTGTTGGTCCACTTGATGAAGACCTTTTTGAACTTTCTCAAGCTGAGATTGCTGAACGTGGAATTCCTCAAATGCCACACACACTACGTGAAGCATTAGAAGGTCTCGCAACTGACCATGATTTCTTAAAACCTGTATTTACAGATGAATTCATCGCTGCATATTTAGACTATAAATTTGAAAGAGATGTTATTCCTGACGAAGGTCGTCCAACTGCATACGAGTTCAAAACAACTTACCAATGCTAATTTCTATCTCCCTTTAAAGGGAGATATTACTTAAATAATAAAAATTATCCTTTAAAATTCTAATTAACTCCATAATCTCTTTTTAAAAACTTCCAAATTCGCTATAATTCGCTCAAGATAGTAAATGTAAGAGTGTACTGTCAAATTTCAAGTTATAAAGGATTCAACATGATGAATCATATTCCAAAAGGAAAATATAAACCTTACCCTAAAATAGACTTGCCAGACAGAAAATGGCCGGATAATACAATTACAAAAGCTCCAAGATGGTGTAGTGTAGATTTACGTGATGGAAATCAAGCACTTATTAACCCAATGGACATGACTAAAAAACTTGAACTTTTTGCACTCTTACTCAAACTCGGATTTAAAGAAATTGAAGTTGGATTTCCATCCGCTTCTAAAGTAGAATTTGATTTTTTACGCAAACTTGTTGATGATAACCTCATCCCTGATGATGTTACAGTACAAGTACTTGTCCAAGCGCGTGAGCATTTAATTGCCAAAACATTTGAAGCGCTTCGTGGTGTAAAAAAAGCAACAGTACATTTATACAATTCAACAAGTATCGCACAGCGAAAAATTGTCTTTGCAAAAACACAAGATGAAATAATAAAACTAGCACTTGAAGGTGTTGATTTAGTCAAAAAGTATGAAGCAGATCATGATGGTGAAATTTTCTTAGAGTACTCTCCGGAGAGTTTTACGGGAACAGAGTTAGAATTTGCCGCACGCATCTCAAACGCAGTGACTGCGCGCTGGGGAATAAGTGAAAAACGTCCTGTCATTATTAACTTACCAGCTACAGTTGAAATGGCAACACCAAATATTTATGCTGATCAAGTGGAATGGATGGGAAGACATCTTGACAACCGTGAGCATGTTATTATTTCAACCCATACACATAATGATAGGGGAACTTCTATAGCTGCAACAGAGCTTGCACTTTTAGCGGGTGCTGATCGAGTAGAGGGAACACTTCTTAGTAATGGAGAGCGTACTGGTAATGTCGACATTATTACACTTGCTCTCAACATGACAACACAAGGTATAGATAGTGGACTTGACTTTTCAGACGTCAATGAAGTCGTAAAAGTTGTTGAGAAGGTCACAGAGCTTCCGACGCATCCTCGCCATCCTTATGTAGGAGAGCTTGTCTATACTGCTTTTTCCGGATCACACCAAGATGCGATAAATAAAGGTTTAGCATACCAACAAGCAAAAGAAGATCCTTTTTGGGAAGTTCCTTACTTACCAATTGATCCAGCTGATGTTGGACGAACATATGAGTCAATCATTCGTATTAACTCCCAATCTGGTAAAGGTGGTGTTGCTTACATACTTGAAAAAAATTATGGCTATCATCTTCCAAAGGCAATGCACCCTGAAATTGGTCGAATAGTACAGGCACTTAGTGATGAAAAAGGAAGAGAGTTAAGTCCACAAGAGATTTTAGAACTGTTTCAAAAAACATACTTTCAAGTAAAAGAGCACATCAGCTTTAAAGATGTTTCATTAAGTTCAGATAATGGCAGATCTAAATGCTTACTCACATATACAACGGAAGATGGAAAGACTATTACAGCAGAGGGCGAAGGTAATGGCCCAATAGATGCATGTAAAAATGCACTTATGAAGAATTATACAAACGATTTTGCAATTAAATCATATTCAGAACACTCTTGTGGAGATAAAAGCACAGCAAAGGCTGTGGCATACATCGAAATCCAAACGCAAGAAACACTCTCATGTTTTGGAGTTGGTGCAGATAACGACATTACTATAGCCTCTATAAAAGCAATGTTTTGCGCAATTAACAGGGCTTTTGCTTAAAAAAGCAACTGCCCTTGTGGATCAGCCTCTTCTTCTACGCGAGGGGGTTTTGATATATCACTAAAGTACTCTTTTTCTCCATTAATTTCCACTTCAACAATCCCCTTAGGAACATCAAATTTACGTTTAATCTGTGGATAAAGTTTCAGTAAATGTCTGTAATAGTAAGCAAATGCAGGAGCAGCTACACGTCCACCTGTCTCTTTGTGATACATTGGAGTATTATCATCATTACCAAACCATACAACAGTCTCTACAGTTGGAGAGTATCCTGCAAACCACGCATCCATATTTTTATTTGTTGTCCCTGTTTTTCCTGCAAGTTCTATACCTCTCACATTGGCACGTCTTCCTGTACCGCGTTTGACAACATCTTGTAAAATTGTTGTCAAAATATAGGCCTGTGTTGGCAAAGATGTTCTATACTCTTCGTGTGTAGGCGTATAAATCGTTTCGCCTTTTTTCTCAATAGATGTAATTAAATGTGGCTCCACCTGAACACCTTTGTTGGAAAAGGAAGTGTAGTATTTTGCCAATTCTAAAGGAGAGAGAGAAATTGTACCTAAAGAGATAGAGAGATCATGCGGAAGATTTTTAATATGAAATTTTCCTAACTCTTTAAGCAATTGGTGCAAGCCAATGTCATTTACCAAATTAATTGTTGCAAGATTTCGAGAGTGAATGAGCGCTTTTCGTAATGTTATTAGTCCCTCATAGTTTTTCTCATAATTTTTTGGTTGCCATTTCATATCTTTACCATCTTTTTCATACTGGTATGTTTTTGCAATATCAACTAACTTCGTTGCCCCACTATACCCCAGATCAATGGCAACCTGATAAATAAAAGGTTTAAACGCAGAGCCGGGTTGGCGTTTACCTTGCGAGGCACGATTGTAAGAACTCTTTTTATAATCAACACTCCCAACCAAGGCTAAAATATTACCCGTTGCAGAATCAAGGGAGACAAATGCACCATTGAGTTGTGAAACGTTTACATCTTGGATTGCATCATCTGCAATATCTTTCTTTTTATATTTATCAATACGCTTTAAAGCAAGATTATATGCATATGTTAAAGATTTTCTTGCTTGGTCTTGTAGTTGCAGATCAACTGTTGTATGCACCTCATATCCACCTGTTTTAAAATCTTTAATTCCCATAGCACGCATTCTTCTTCGTACTTCATCAACAATAAAAGGCGCTTTATTCTGTGTCAAAGTGTCATTATAAACTACAGGATTTTCTGCAAGTGCCTTTTGGTATGTCGCATCATCTATCCACCCAAGCGTATGCATACGCGTTATAACACGATTGGCTCTTCCCATGGATATATCGTAATTTTTTGTAGGAGCGTAGGTACTTGGTGCCTTTGGTAATCCTACTAAAATCGCCATCTCTTTGAGCGTTAAATCAGAAAGTTTCTTATGAAAATATCCATCTGCAGCTGTTTTAATTCCGTAATATCCATGCCCGTAATATATTTCGTTTAAATAGCGTTCAAGAATCTGCTCTTTTGTAAGCGCATGTTCAAGTTTAAAGGAGTAAATAAGTTCCTTTATTTTTCGTGAAAGTTTTTTCTCACGTGTTAAAAGTTTGTTTTTTACAAGTTGCTGCGTTATAGTACTCGCACCTTCAACCATTTTTCTTGCTTTTATATCTTTAATAACAGCACGAAAAATTGCATCAAAATTTACACCGGAGTGCTCAAAAAAAGTTGTATCTTCAATGGCAACAAGCGCCTCTATTACGCGAGGAGGAATCTCATCAAAAGTGGCATAATAACGGTTTTGTTTATCAAAAACATTCGCAATTTTTTCACCATTTTTATCATAAACCCGACTCGTAAGAGGCGGTTTATAATTCACCAATGAAGATATATCATAATTATAATTCAAATAATAATAGGCTACTAAAGCTATTGGGGAGAGTATAACGACTATCATCAGTGTTATAAATATTTTTTTTATCATTCTCTATAATTCCTATTTGCAAAATTTGCTTCTATTAACATCTTTGTGTACTCATTTTGAGGATTTTTAAGTACCTCTGCTAATCTACCAGATTCAACTATACGTCCATTTTTAATAATAGTAACATCTTCACATAGATTTTTTGCAGAAGCAATATCGTGCGTTACAAAAAGCATTTTAAATGCCTCTTTTTCCTGCAAACGTTTTAAAAGTTGGATAATTACAATTTTTGTTTGCGGATCAAGCGCTGTTGTAGGCTCATCCAAAAGTAAAAGTTTAGGACTCTTCTCTAAAGCCATAGCAATGACCACCCGTTGGAGTTGTCCGCCTGAGAGCTCCGGTGCGAATCTTTCCAAAAGAGACAGATCCAAATCCACTTCATGAAAAAGTGCTTTGACTCTCTCGTGTGAACTAAAGAACTGCTTCTTGATTTTTGTTAATGGAGAAAGCGCTGTAAAAGGATTTTGTGGTACAAACGCAACACTCTCCCCATTGACAAGCTTAAAATCAAAATTTTCTTCAAGTTCAAGTTGCATCTCTTTTGGAAGCATCCCAAGCAGTGCTTTAAGTGTCAGACTTTTTCCGCTTCCACTCTGTCCAATCAATGCAAGTGAACTTTTTATATCAAAGGAGATATTAACTAACTCTTTTTCATGGTAGATAATTCGTAGTTTCGATACACTCATTGCTTAACCAACATTTTACACACATTTTGTAAATCTTCTACACTCTCACCAAGACGAGCAATAAGACGAATAATCGCTTTTGCTACCGTAGGTTGTCTAATTGCCCCTACTGCATAGCCTTTGGCAAGTAACTCATTTTTTATCTCTAAGACCAAGGCATTATTATCATAGACTATGGGGACAATCAAACCATCACT
>CAYRVR010000020.1:19306-26697 GCA_964427835.1 uncultured Sulfurimonas sp.
CCCATTTTAATGTAGTTTTCTCGAATTGGTATTGCATAATGTTCAAAAACACCCATGAGATGCTCACCCACGACACCACTACTGTGGGCTTCATCAACAATCAACAGCGCATCATAACTCTCAGCTAACGCAAAAACTTCTTTTGCACACAAATCACCATCCATTGAGTATATCCCCTCAACGGCAATAATCCTGCGTTTAGCATGACTCCTTTTTAGGAGCTCTTCTAAATGTTGCATATCATTATGTCTAAAAATTTGCACATCCATCTGTGAAATCTTCGATGCTAAAACACCTGAAGCATGATAGAGTTCATCTATGAAAAGAGTATCTCCTTTTCGTACAAGTGATTCAATCAATGCAATGTTTGCATTAAAGCCACTCCCTAAAACAATACCAGCTTCAAAGCCATTTGCCCTACACAAAGCATCTTCAAAGTCTTTATGAATTTGATGGTATCCATTTACTAACATCGAGGCTTTTGGGGCATGGACTGCGTTTAGTGAAAGTTTTTCTGCCGCTTCTTCGTGCAAAAGTGTTTTATGTGCAAGTCCCAAATAATCATTTGAAGCAAAATCTTTTAAAGAGTAATCAACAACTTCTCTTGAACGTAGCCGTTTTGCACGTTCAAGTGCTTGTAACTCTTTAGCGTAGTACATCATGCAACAACGACTCTGTTTCTGCCGGTTTTTTTTGCATCATATAAAGCTTGATCAGCCCGTTTAAAGAGAGAATCTTTATCTTCACAGTCGATATACTCAGTCACTCCAAAACTCATTGTAAGAGGCACTATATGTTTAGACTCTTCAACTTTATGGCGAATTTTTTCTGCAAGTTTATACGCATCATCTTTCGATGTTTGTGGCGCTATTATCACAAACTCTTCTCCACCAATACGGCATAAAAGATCCGTTTTTCGTAACATTGAAGCTATAATTTCTGTGTACTCTACTAAAACTTTATCCCCAATATCATGTCCATACTTATCATTTACTTGTTTAAAATGATCAATATCGAACATTATAATAGAGAGCTTTTGTTCATATCTACACGCAAGTGAAACTTCGTACTGCATTCTGGACTCATAAAAACGTCTGTTTTTTACACCTGTTAATGCATCTGTCATAGTTTGTTCTTCGAGTTCATGCTTATAAATTTCTTGTTCTGTTATGTCAGCAAGTATAATGGCAATCCGCAATGGGCTTTGCGATATCTTTGATGCTGATGCAAGGAAATAATAGGTAACTCCATCAATATTCATTTTAATTTTGTTATTTTGTTGTTGATGAGAAAGAAGATAATTTACCCAAGATTGACCATGCATATATTTGTGTAAATATCCCTCTTCTTCAATAAAAAAGTCACAAATACACTCATGCTTTTTTAAGAACTCTGCTAAAGTTTTATACTTGTTAAAGTATCTAAAAAAAACTTTATTAGTGTCTATTATTTTCTCACTATCATTTGTTAAAACAATATTCCCAGATGTATCAATAATACTTTTATAATATTTTTTCTGTTCTCTGAAAATATAGTAAATAGTAAAATCTACTACAAGCAGGATGATTACAAAAAGAATTATTCCAAATATAAGCCACTTATAAATAAACTTGTCTATATCTAAAAAAGTAATATCTGCAAGTTTTTTGAACATAATGTATGTCCCTATATGCTTCTTACCGTCCATAATAGGATATGAGATAATTAAATAATCATTTTCTACTTTATAGCCATCACGTGTATAATTGTTTACTCCATGCTGCTGTAGATAATCTACAAGCTCTTTTTTAGCATCAAGATTAGAAATATAATAGCTATCTATAAAACTTTTTTTCCAAGCATTTGTAATCTTCGACTTAAAATGTGCATCGGCTAATACAACTGATTCTACATTCATTCGTTTTAAAACTTTTGCCAGAGAATTAAAATGAGATATAACTTCAACTAAACCAACAAAGTTTCCATTTTTAAAAATCGGTGCTATGGATTTTAGTGATATATCAAATTGACCTACGCTTACTGATGTCATCGGTTCTTTCAAACGTATTGCACGACTAACGTCATCCCGTAATAAACCCAAATTTGTTGCGTTTGCATCACTCCAACTTCTATAACATGAAAAACCATTTCTATCTATCAGCTGAATCCAAATATTTTTATAAAGTGTATACTTTTTATAGTCATGGATTAAAGCTTTGAAATAATTGTTAGGAATATTTCGATTGTTAATATAGTGAGAAAGATTTTTATCTTCTTTTGCAATTGTTATTGCTAAACCCAATGTCGCTTTTTGTTTAATGTTTAAAAGAGTGCGTAAATCTGTTTCTAGTGAAACTGCTTGCTTTTCATAACTACTATGAATAAATTCTTCTTTTGTATCTTGAAATACATAGGAATAAGAAAAGACAATGGATACAACCATAAATAAAAGAGCTATACCTAGAAAAAATATATGGCTAGTTTTCAGCATCTAAAACTCTTTAAAACCTCTACACAAAGCCCCATAGCAGTACTCTCATACCCACGTACTTCTTTAATATAAGGCTTACAAAAACCCTCTACCATACAAGCACCGGCTTTTCCTCTCCACTCGCCACTTGCTAAGTAGCGTTCTAAATCGTCCGGATCAAAGGGTGCAAAAACATAATCTGTTTGTGAAATATCTATAATTTTTTTCTCTTTTGCATGGTAGATCATACAGGTCACAATACTTGTAACATTCCCACTCTGTGTCATTAAAATATTACGCGCATCATCCACACAACGTGCTTTTCTTAGTATATGCCCTTGTGAAGTTACAACAGTGTCTGCTACTAAAAGAGGATATTTTTCAATACCAAACGCTTTGAAATTTGCCTCATACTTTCCAAGAGTAGCCTGATAGACAAAGTTTTTTGGACTGCTCGCGACTATGCTCTCCTCATCAAAATCAACACTCTCTTGTATAAAATCAATACCTGCATCACGCAACAATTGAGCTCGAGTTTGTGAAGAAGAACATAATCTAATAGGCATTTCTAAGAGTCACTCCTAAGTAAATTGCAATAATTCCAAGAATAATATTTACAGGAACCATATATTTTCCAATGACTTCAAGAATCTTTTTCGCTCCTGTGCTATCACCTTTTTCTAGCAATTTTTCCGCTTTATTACGTCGTAAAATCATAACAAAAAGATTTGCAGCCATCACCATCCAAATAACCTCTTTAACATGCACTATATTATAGATGTGCATTGCATAAGTATCTATTACATTGCCGTTAGCATCTACAGCTGCTGCTCGAAATCCTAAACCAACAGACATTAAAACTGCTGTAATAATTAAAATAATTACAAAAGGAGAAACAATTACAAAAAGTCGTTTGAGTGCTTGTGATATTCTCTCTAATCTATGTAGTGGTGATTCTATTTGTATAAATGAGGGATGCGCTGCAAATTTCATTGCAATCATACCACCAACCCATACAACAGCACTTAAAATATGTAAAAAGACTATTTGCGTTCTATAATCACTAAAGATTTGAATGATCATATCTTTCATTATGCAAGTACCTCTTCTATAAACGCAGTCGCTGCACTTTTTGCTTCAGGAAGTTTTGATGCATCTTTTCCACCAGCCTGTGCAAAATCTGGACGGCCACCACCGCCACCGCCTAAGATTGGAGCAACTTTTTTGATCCAATCTCCCGCTTTTGCCTCACACCCTTTCACACCAGCAGCAATCAGTACTTTATCGCCTTTTACCTGAAAGAGCATTGCACAGAGTTTTTCATTTTGATTTTTCAGCGCATCAATTTTCTCTTTAATATCGCCATTTACTAACTCATCAACAACAACAGTCACTCCGTTAATATCTTGCGATGCTATTTCTACTGCCGCAGAAGCCTGTGCCTCTTTTAGTTCTGTTTTAAGCGTAGTGATATTATTTTTTAAACGGTGAATACCCGCTAGAATATCAAGATTTTTTACCTCGGCTTGCGCCTCTTTTATCAGATCTCTTTGCTGTGTAAAATATTTATAGGCTGCGTTTCCACACACGGCTTCAATACGTCTTACACCAGCACTCACACCCGACTCTTTTGTAATAATAAAAGAGCCAATATTTGCACTGTTTTCAACATGCGTACCACCACAAAATTCTACAGAAGCATCTGCAAAACTGACAACACGCACCTCATCACCGTACTTTTCACCAAATTGTGCTTTTGCACCTGATTTTTTTGCTTCTTCAATATTTAATACTTCTGTTTTTGCAGGAATTGCACGCATTATCTCAACATTCACACGTTCTTCAATTTCTGTCAATTCAGCCTCACTCAAGGCTTTTGGATGTGAAAAATCAAAACGCAGACGATTTGCCTCTACAAGTGAGCCTGCTTGAGAAATATGTTCTCCTAAAAGATCAAATAAAACAGCATGTAAAAGATGCGTTGCAGAGTGATGTTTTGCAATCTCATAACGGGAAATATCAACACGTGCATCTACATTAATGCCAACTTTGATACTTGAAGTCACTTCAATTTGTGAGAGATTTATATCAAAAAATTTCTTTGTATCTAACACTTTTGCACGGCATTGTAACTCACCCATGTCACCACACTGTCCACCGCTTTGTGCATAAAAAGGAGTAACATCTAACATTACCCACCCTTTTTGCCCAACCTCAAGACGCTCTACGCGTTTGAAGTTTTCATCTAAAAGTGCTAAAACTTTTGAAGCATGGTGCATCGTTTCATACCCTATAAAAGTGTTTGTCCCAAACTCTTCTAAAAGTTCTTTGAAATCTCCATGTACAGCATCATCTCCACTTCCTTTCCAAGCAGCTTTTGCACGGCTTCTTTGTTCTTGCATCAATGCTTCAAATTTCTCCACATCAAGACCAAGCCCTTTTTCACGAAGCATATCTTCTGTCAAATCAAGAGGAAATCCATAAGTATCATAGAGTTTAAACGCAACCTCTCCAGAAAAAGTCTCTTTTGTATTTTGTAATTCCAAATTAAAAAGTGCTATACCTGATTCAATTGTCTTGAAAAAACGTGCCTCTTCAAGCTCTATTTGTTCTTTGACTGCGTTTGCTTTTGTTTGCAAGTAGCCATACTCTTCACCCATAATATCTACGAGTGTATCTACAAGTTTATGCATAAAAGGCTCACGAAATCCTAAAAGATACCCATGTCTTACAGCACGACGTAAAATTCTTCGTAGTACATAACCACGTCCCTCATTAGAGAAGTTAATTCCTTGTGCAAGAAGAAAAACAGTTGTTCGTATGTGATCGGCAATAACACGGTACGATGCACCACTTGCATAGACATACTCCTTCCCTATCATATCTTCTACTTTGCGAATAAGTGGCATAAAAAGAGATGAACCATAATTTGAGAGAGCTCCCTCTTTAATGGCAACCACACGTTCTAATCCCATTCCTGTATCTATAGAAGGTTTTGCAAGTGGCAGACGCTCACCACCTTTTTCTTTGACTTCATACTGCATAAAGACTAAGTTCCAAATCTCTAAAAATCTGTCACCCTCTCCACCCATATAATCTTCAGGTCCACTAAAGTGTTCAGCACCCTGATCATAAAAAATTTCAGAGCATGGCCCACACGGTCCAGTATCGCCCATTGACCAGAAGTTGTCTTTATCGCCAAGACGCATAATTCTGCTTGCATCAATGTGCTTTTTCCAAATCGCTTCTGCTTCATCATCACTCTCATGCACTGTTACCCAGAGCTTCTCTTTATCTAAGTGCAAAACTTCCGTAATGAACTCCCAGGCATAAGCAATAGCATCTTCTTTAAAATAGTCTCCAAAACTGAAATTTCCCAGCATTTCAAAGAATGTATGATGGCGCGCAGTATGGCCGACATTTTCCAAGTCATTATGTTTTCCACCCGCACGGATACATGTTTGGCATGATGTTGCACGAGGATTTGCCGGACGTGGCACTTCACCAGTAAAAATTGATTTAAAAGGAACCATTCCTGCGTTGTTAAAAAGTAGTGTCGCATCATCAGGAACAAGTGGTGCTGATGCAACCCTTGTATGATTTTTTGATTCAAAAAATTTGAGATATTCTTCTCTAATGTCCATAGTTTTTTCTCTTTTATAAAATTACGCGATTATATCCAAAATGAGCTAAATATTCATAATCAGGACCAAAATAGGCAAATAATAAAAAATTTCTTAAAAGAATAGAGATTTTGTTATAAATCAATATTATTTTTACTATAATAAACTATAATTATTAAAACCAATAAGAGAGGGTATGTCATGCAATTTTTAGATGAAGATTTATACGATGCTATTAAAAATTATATTCCAAAGGTGAGTGAATATGTAAACTCCCACGGTGGAGGAATTGAGCTTTTAGGTGTCAAAGATGGTGTAGTTTACATTACACTTACGGGTGCCTGCGGTGGCTGTTCAATGAGTTTGATGACAACGAAAATGGTTGTACAAAAAAAACTACGTGAACTCATCCATCCCGCACTCCAAGTTGTTAATGTAGATGGTACACCTGAAAATGTTATGCCAGAAGATGCATACACAGGACCAAAAAAAGAGGAACCTACGCAAGAGACGATTCAAGAAGAAAAGCATGGTTTCTTGGATAATGTCAAACATATAGTGGGACTCTAAAATGGTTGTAGATTATGCAGATAAAGCCCTTACAAGCCGTTATCAACTTATGGCTCAAACCATCATCCCTCGACCTATCGCATGGGTTGTTACCCAAAATGAAAACGGCACTCTTAATATTGCACCTTTTAGCTATTTTATGGGGCTCTCTAGTGAGCCTCCTACCATGATAGTAAGTGTAGGCCATAAAAGTGACGGGAGTGAAAAAGACACGCTAAAAAATCTTCGTGAACGCCAAAAATGTACAATTTGTATGGTCGATGTTGCCCATTTGGAGCAGATGCATTTTAGTTCAAAAGAGCTTGATGCCACACAAAGTGAAGCTACCCTCTTTGATATTCCAATGCAAAATATAGTCGATAATTTTCCACCAATTGTAGAAGGTGTACCGAGTGCCTTCTTTTGTGAACTCTATCAAGAAATAGATCTCAAAGGCTCAAAAACCATTCCTCTTGTGGTTGAAATTAAAGCACAGTACATTGATGAAAAAATTATAACAGATAAGGAAAAACTCACTCTTGATTACGAACCCCTAGCCCGAGTAGGAAAAAGTTATGCCCTACTTGGTAAAAAAATAAATCCTCCTAAAATTCCATAATGTACGATTATCTGCTTTATGGAGCTATAACACTCACGCTCTCTACCCTCTTTTCCATGGGTGGCGCGGGTTCAGGCATTGCCCTTATTCCAATTTTAAACTTTTTAGGTGTTGATTTTACTGTAGCCAAAGCCATTGGACTTTTTGCAGG
>CAYRVR010000021.1:0-19916 GCA_964427835.1 uncultured Sulfurimonas sp.
TGAAGCGTGTGGTCGTTGTGCTCCTGGTCGTTGGGGTGGACGTATTCTCTATGACGTACTCGATAAAATAGCTCGTGGAGAGGGTGAAGTTTCTGACTTAGACCACCTTAAAGAAATCGGAAAAAGTATGCAAGTAACTTCAAAATGTGAGATTGGAAAAACAGTTCCAAATCCTATTTTAGATATTATGCACCACTTTGAGGATACTTTTTTAGAGTGTATTAATGAGAAGAAAAAGTCTGTACATTATGATGAGAGTGTTGGCTATATCGCAAAAATTACTGCACCATGTACAGATGCTTGTCCCTCTCATGTAGATATTCCGGGTTATATCGAGGGTGTAAGAGATTTACGTTTTGATGATTCTTTAGAAGCAACGCGTCAGACAATGCCATTAGCACATACATGCGGACGTGTTTGTCCACATCCTTGTGAAGATGCTTGTCGTAGAACTAATCTAGATGAACCAATTTCCATTATGGCACTCAAGCGTCTTGGTGCAGATTGGGAAACAGACCATGGGTATGATTTTTTCCATCCAATGGAGAAAAAACCAAGTACCGGCAAAAAAGTGGCTGTAGTTGGTGCTGGTCCTGCTGGGCTAACTACTGCCTATTATCTCGCAGCTGATGGCGTTGCAGTTGATGTCTATGAAGAACTTCCTGTTTTAGGTGGCGAGGTTACTGTTGGTGTTCCAGAGTACCGTATGCCATGGGATAAATATGAAAAAGATATCGAATGTGTTCGTGATATGGGTGTAAACTTTATACTCAATCATAAAGTAACTGCTGATGATATGCGTCGTTTTGAAAAAGAGTATGATGCTACAATGATTGCTTCTGGTACACGTATTTCTAAGGCTGTTCGTTGTGCGAATGAGAGACCAGAAATTACAGGATACTGGGGAGCAATAGACTTTTTGGATAGAGTAAACCTTTATGAGAAATTTGGTATTACATTAACCCAAGAGCAGAAAAAAGAGTATGCTATTGATGCAGATTATGTTGATTTAACAGGAAAAACAGTTGCCTGCGTAGGTGGTGGTTTTACCTCGATGGATGTTGTGCGTTGTTCTATTCGTGCGGGAGCTTCTCGTGTTATTATGCTCTATCGTCGTGATGAAAAAACGATCATTCGTAATACTACTTATGAAGAGTACCACGAAGCAGTAGAAGAGGGGGTAGAGTTTATGTTTCACTCTGCTGTTAGTGAAATTATTGATGAAAATGATGTATTAAAAGCACTTGTTGTTGATAAATTTGAACTTGTTCCAGATCCAGATGGCGGACGTCCACAACTTGTAAAAATTGAGGGTGCTTCTGAGACTATTGAAGTCGATTACTTAATTCCGGCTGTTTCACAAAGTGCTGATTTAGGCTTTTTACCTGAAGAGTGGGATCTTGAGATGACATCTTGGGCGACTATAAAAACAAATGGTAAAGATTATATGACATCTCGTAAGGGTATTTTTGCTTCTGGAGATTGTGAATATGGTCCAATGACAATTGTAAACGCAGTAGGTCAGGCAAAGCGTGGTGCATCAGTTATGAGTCGTTACGTACAAACGGGTGAAATTACATTGACTGATGAAGAGATAATGGAAGATCACCTTGCAAAACTCAAGGTCTATGATAAAAAAGAGAAAGTAACAGGATGGCTTCCAGGCTTACCACGTGAACACTCTTCAGTTTTAGATGCAGAGTACCGTAAACATAACAATGCCGAAGTGAACCTTGGTTTTACACAAGATCAGGCACTTGCAGAAGCTGATAGATGTATGCGTTGTTACTATATTGCAATGGTACAGGCGTAGGAAATGGCGATGAATGATAAAATAATTAATTTTAAAATTGATGGCAAAGATGTAACAGCAACAAGAGGAGAGACAATTCTTCAAGTTGCTCGAAAAAATGACATCTATATTCCTACTATGTGTTACATTTCAAAAACAACTCCATGTGCTTCATGCCGTATCTGTTCTGTAGAAGTAAAAGATGTTGATGGCTTTATTTTAAGTTGTAATACACCTCCAACAGAGGGAATAGAAGTCATAACAAATTCACGTGAATTAGAACTTGAACGTACAAACATAATGAAACTCTATGATGTAAACCACCCTTTAGAGTGTGGTGTTTGTGATAAGTCTGGCGAGTGTGATTTGCAAAATATGACACTTGAATTCAATGTGTCACAACAAAATTTTTCTGCAAAAGATCAACTTAAAAAAGTAGAAGATTGGGGATTAATTAATTATGACCCTGCACTGTGTATTATGTGTGAAAAGTGTGTGCATGTTTGTAATGAAGTAATCGGTGATGATGCTATTGATGTAAAATTCGGTGGCTACTCTTCTGTAATTATTCCAAAAAATGCACAGACACTAGATTGTACTTTCTGTGGTGAATGTATTGCTGTTTGTCCTGTTGGTGCATTGGTAAGTTCTGATTTTAAATATTCTGCAAATGCTTGGGAACTTTCTCGAGTTCCTTCAACATGTGCACACTGTTCTGCAGGGTGTTCTTTAGAGTATGAAACACGTCATGTAGGTATTAACGGTGATGACTCAATTTATAGAGTAAAAAATAATTTTGAATATGCTACTTTATGTGGGGCTGGACGTTTCGGCTTTGATTTTGAAAACAGAGCAACAAAAGATGAGGCTGCGTTTAGCAGAGCTGTGAGTGCAATACAAAATGCTGCGGCTATCCGTTTTTCTTCAGTAATCACAAATGAAGAAGCACATATTCTACAACTTTTTAAAGAAAAATTTGGTGTAAAACTTTTTAATGAAGATGCACGTCTTTACAAAGAGTTTATGAGCGCTTACAGTAGTGTAAGTGGAAAACTCCATCACAGTGCATCAATGGATGCAGTAAAACAAGCAGATGGGGCAATTGTTATAGGTACAAGAATAGCAACTGATAATCCTATGGTACGATATGCTTTACGTACGGCATCGCAACATAACGGTGCAAAGATTGTGTATGCGCACCCGATGGAAGATACTTTGATGAAAAATACTGCAACACAGTTTATGAAATATGAAGCAGGTTCAGAAGAGGGTGTTTTGGCACTATTTGCACATGAACTTTTAAAAGATGCTGATATTGATGAACAGAGTCGTGCATTTTTAGATGATTTAGACTTAGGGTATTTAGAAGCAGAGAGTAATATTGGTGATGATGAACTCAAAACCATGAGCAGATCATTTACTCGTGCAAAAAATCGTGTTATAGTTGCAGGAAGTGATCTTTTTGCACATCCTAGAGCAAAAAATATTGCAAAACTCCTTGCATTGATTGAAAAATACAGTGATTTCTCTCTTCTTATTGTACCAAATGAAGTAAATAGTGTTGGTGTTTCACTTCTGTGTGATTTAGATAAAGATGAAGATATAGCGAATGTTGTTGGTTACAATGCAGAGGGTGATTTTGTCCTTGGAGCATTTGAAGATGCAGACTTGGCTATGCCAGCTTTGAATCAGGTCGAAGGAAGTGTAGTTAATGTAGATAATCAACTCTTACCACTTAATGTTGCCCTCGCATTTAACGGTTATGTTTTAAATGATCTTGCCAATGCATTAGGCTTTGTGAAAGAAAATACAATTGACTATACAAAAGAACTTGATACTTCCAAAGGTTTTAAGGCTGTTGCGTTTGATGCTTTAGAGAACTTTTACAGTGTATATGGTGAAGATGTAAGAGGGTATATTCTTGATGAAGTTGCGTGTAATGCTGATGGAGAGATCCAAGAAGTACAAGAACTTCCAGAATTTAACGGTACAGTGATTTATCATTGTGATCCAGTTCTGCAGTTTAATGCATTTACAAATAAAACAAAACAACTTGAAAAAGACAATACTTTAAGAGGTTCTGCACAATTTGCTGCAGCAGCTCGTATTAGTGATGGTGATGAGGTCGAGATTCAACTTGCTTCAAAAAGCATTAGACGTAGATTCCAATTAGATGATGAGTTAAAAGGAACTATCGCCTTAAATCCAACCTTTGATATTGGGAAAGATTTTAGCCAATATAGATTTGAAAAATCCAAAATAGTGAGAGCAGTATAATGAGTAAAATTACTATAAATATTGATGGAAAAGAGGTTCAAACGCAAGAGGGAGAGTATTTATTAAATGCTGCCCGTGCGAATGATATTTTTATTCCTGCAATATGTTATTTAACAAGATGTAGTCCAACATTGGCCTGTCGTATTTGTTTAGTTGAAGCTGATGGAAAGCAGGTGTATGCTTGTAATGCAAAAGCTAAAGATGGAATGAATATTACAACCACAACGGAAAATATTGAAAAAGAGCGTCGTGCAATTATGGAAGTGTATGATGTAAATCATCCGCTTCAATGTGGTGTCTGTGACCAATCAGGAGAGTGTGAATTACAAAATTATACACTTGAAATGGCTGTTGATTCACAAAGTTATGCGATTAAAGATGTAGATAGAAGTGCCCATGATTGGGGACACCTCCATTATGATCCGGGTCTGTGTATTGTTTGTGAGCGTTGTGTAACAGCATGTAAAGATATGATTGGTGATAACTCTTTAAAAACTATTCCTCGTGGTGGTGATAAAGTAGCAGACGAATTTAAAGCAGAGATGCCAAAAGATGCCTACGCAATGTGGAATAAACTGAGTAAATCAGTCATTGGTCTTACAAATGGAACAGATGTGCTTGATTGTACAAGTTGTGGTGAATGTGCTGCTGTTTGTCCAGTTGGTGCCTTGGTTGATACGCAATTTATGTATAAATCAAATGCATGGGAACTCAAACAAATTCCTGCAACATGTGGACACTGTTCTGCGGGATGTCAAATTTCGTATGATGTAAAACATGCAAGCATTGATAATCCTGAAGATAAAATTTACCGTGTTATGAATGAATGGAACTATGTATCACTGTGTGGTGCTGGACGTTATGGATTTGATTATCAAAATGCAACTGCTACAAAAGATGAAGCTGCGTTTGGACGTGCTATTGAAGCATTTAAAAAGGCAGATACTATTGCGTTTACTTCAACAATTACAAATGAAGAGGCCTACTTACTTCAAGCTATGAAAGAGAAGTTTGGATATAAACTTGTAAATAATGAAGCAAAAGCATTCCAAACATTTTTACGTAACTATAGTGAAATAAGTGGCACAAAACTTTATGGAAGTGATTTAGAAAAAGTTCATACAACTAATTTTATTGTTTCTGTTGGTTCAGCACTTAAAACTGATAACCCAAATGCGCGTTATGCACTCAATAACTCTCTTACAGTAAGTAAAGGTGCGGGAATCTATTTTCACCCTGTAAAAGATCCTATTATAGAAGGTATTGCTAAGTCTATTATGACAGTAGAGCATGCACCTCTGCAAGAAGAGATTGCACTCTATCTTCTTCTTGACCTTTTTGCAGACAAGGCACAACTTCCTACTGACATTGTAGAGTATTTGGCATCATTCCACTCTGAAAAAACAATCACAGTTGAAGAGGTTGTAAAAGAGAAAGTTGTTGAAGTTGTCAAAGAGATGAAACTCAATGAAGAGAGTGGTGAAGAAGAAGAGATTGAAGTTGAAAAGTCTAAAATGGTTTCTAAAAAAGTTTCTAAAGATGTCGTTGTTGATGACAATAAACTGTTAGAACTTTTAGGTGCTGATGAAAAATTCATGGAGACTTTAACGAAAAACCTAAAGAAAAAAGAGACTTTTGCTCTTATGGTTGGACCGGATCTCTACACGCATCCAAACGCAAAAAATATTGCTCGTCTCGTTGCACTGATTGAGAAATATTCAAAATTTGAATTGGTTATGATTCCTGCTCTTACAAATTCACTTGGTGTTTCTCTTATCTGTGATTTAGATGATGAAAGAGGTGACTATACAGTTGCTTACAATACTAATGGTGATTTTGTCCTCTCTGGATTGGGTGATGGTGATTTAGATATGCCAGCAATAAACCAACAAGAGGGAACACTTACATCTGTAAACAAACGTGTGAATCCTACAAACGCAGCCTTACCATATAATGGTTATGAGTTAAATGACATTGCAAATGCACTTGGATTTAGTGCCCAAAATGTTATTGACTATACTGTAAAATTACCAGTAAGTGCTGGATTTAAAGCACAAGAGTTTGATGCTCTACCAAATCATTATGAAAATGATGGTACAGAAGTAAGAGGATATGTGTTAGAAAATGTAGCAGTTAGTGTCACTGATGATGAAAGTGTTGAAAAATTCAGCGATGATAAGTTAGAAGGTAGTATAATCTATCTAGCGAATCCTGTAAGACAATTTACAGACTTTACTTACAAAACAACAAACCTTGATGAGGTAAGCGGTGTTTATATGAGTGAAGAGTATTTGTCAAATACTGATTTTAATGAGGGTGATACTGTAAAAGTAACAACTCAAAAAGGGGAACTTACTGCACAGGTAGTGAGTGACAATAAAATCGCAGGTTCAATTGTAGTATTACCTACATTTGATAAAAAATTAAACTCAGAGGCACTCTTTGACGGATACCGTTTTAGTATAGCTTCGATTGAAAAGGTGTAATATATGGATACAGCATATCTCATTGAAACGATAATTAAAGTCGTTGTAATCTTACTTATATTTTCAGCATTAGCTGGTATTGGTACATACTTTGAGCGTAAAGTTTTAGCATTTATGCAACGACGTTTGGGGCCAATGTATGTCGGTCCGTATGGACTTTTACAAGTTGCAGCAGATGGTGTAAAACTTTTTACGAAAGAGGATATTATTCCTACAAATGTAGTTGGTCCTGTTTTTAAAATTGCACCTGTAATTACAGCAGCGACTGCGTTTATGGCAGCTGCAGCTATTCCGTTTTTTCCAGAATTTACCGTGTTTGGTTATACAGTGCATCCAATTGTCGCTGATGTAAACATTGGTATATTATATATTCTTGGAGTAATGGCAGTAGGTTTGTATGGTCCACTTCTTGGTGGTATGGCATCTGCAAATAAATTCTCTTTGCTTTCAGCTGCACGTACAGCTGCTGTATTTATCTCTTATGAAGTTGTAAGTGGTTTGGCAATACTTGCTCCAATTATGATGGTAGGTTCTCTCTCATTGATTGATTTTAACAATTATCAAGCGGGTGGAATTAGTCACTGGATTGTATGGTCTCAACCTGTTGCTTTTGTACTTTTTTGGATCTCTGCATTTGCCGAGACAGGGCGTACTCCTTTTCACTTAATTGCAAATGACCATGAAATCATTGATGGTTTTGGTACAGAGTATTCTGGTATGAGATGGGGACTCTTCTTCATTGGTGAGTATGCAAATATGTTCTTTATATCATTTGTAATTCCTCTTATATTTTTAGGTGGTTATGGTGATGGTTCATTACTTGGAGCATTAGGACTTATTGCGAAAGTAGCATTTTTCTTTTTCTTCTTTTTATGGACAAGAGCTGCATGGCCAGATGTAAGACCAGATCAATTGATGTGGTTGTGTTGGAAAATTTTAATGCCACTTGCAGTGATTAATGTTGTAATCACTGGTATAGTGATGATGTTTTAAGGGGATAATGAATGAAAATGGAAGCATTTAATGATAGAAATGTAGCTGATAATGGTTATTTTCTAGTTGATATTGAAGATTATCCTACTGATGGTTGGGGTAAATTTAAACGTGTTGTAAAGAGAACATTTAAGGGTGAGCTCTTTGTTGGTTTATGGGTAGTTATGAGAGAGATGATACGTTTTGATATTCATACAGTTCAGTACCCACAAGAGAAGATGCCAATTGGGCCTCGTTATCGTGCAGTTCATGAGATGAAAAGATTGTGGGAAAGTGATACTGAGAGATGTATTGGTTGTGGACTTTGTGAAAAAATCTGTATATCAGATTGTATTCGTATGGATACAAAAATTGATGAAGAGTCTCGTAAAGAGGTATCAGAATATACCATTAATCTTGGTCGCTGTATTTTTTGTGGATATTGTGCAGAAGTATGTCCGGAACTTGCAATTACACATGGTGGTGAGTATGAAAATGCCTCAGAACAAAGAGAGCACTTCATCATGTATGAAGATATGTTAACACCAATAGATAAAATGAAAGCTGGTAAGCAGTTGGAGTTTGAAGGTTTTGGTGCAATTACACCACATGAAGATGAGCGTGTTAAGAAAACACCTCTGGCATATTAAGGAGTTTTGATTATGTTTGAAGCGGTAGCGTTTTACTTGTTTGCATTTTTAACAATTGCGATGTTTTTTATTACAGTAACAACATCCCATGCGTTGTATGCATTAACTGCACTAGCAGCAGGAATGATTTTTATATCAGCATTTTTCTTTATTCTAGGTGCTGATTTTTTAGGTGCGATTCAAATAATCGTTTATACTGGTGCAGTAATGGCTCTATATGCTTTTGGTATGATGTTCTTTGATACAACACGTGAAGTAAAAGAGAAACAAGGGAATAAATTTATTGTTACAGGTTTAGCAACATTGGCTGCAATACTGGTTGTTGTAATAGTAGGTGCACCTATGGTCTCTGATAATATAGTGGCACTCTATCCAGCTCTTGATGGTATAGGTAATACGCAAGAGGTAGGATTAGTTCTTTTTACTAAATATCTTGTTCCATTTGAATTGGCTGCAGTTATGTTACTTGTTGCGATGATAGCAGGTATTGTCCTTGCTGGTAAAAAGATGGATCTTTCTATTACTCTAATGAATGAAGCTGAGCTAGAAGAAGAAAAAAATAAAAAGGTGCTTTCATGATGGAAATAGGTTTAAACCACTATCTTATTTTATCTACAATACTCTTTGCAATAGGGTTAGTAGGTGTAATGCGTAGAAAAAATCTTTTGTTACTCTTTTTTGCAACAGAGATTTTACTCAACGCGGTCAATATTGCTTTCGCGGCAATTTCACACTATTATGGTGACTTGACTGGTCAAATGTTTGCATTCTTTGTTATTGCTATAGCAGCATCAGAAGTGGCAGTTGGTCTTGGTCTTCTTATAGTATGGTATAAACGTCATGGTTCAATTGATCTTGACAAATTAACAACGATGAAAGGATAGAGAATGGAAAAATATTTATATATAGCTCTCTTCGCACCGTTAGTAAGCTCTTTGTTCTCTGCCCTTTTTACGGCAACACCAAAGAAATTATTTACAGGGATTGTTGCAAGTTTATTAATATTTACATCTTTTGTAAGTAGTTCTATATTATTGGCATATATCCTCGATGGAGGAGAACCGATACATGTAGAGATGATGACTTGGATGGCAACAGGTAACCTTTATATACCATTTGGATTTTTAGTTGACCAAGTTTCAGTTACTATGATGATGGTTGTTACACTTGTTTCAACTGTAGTACATGTGTACTCTATTGGTTATATGGATCACGATAAAGGTTTCAATAGATTTTTTGCATGGCTTTCAGCATTCGTTTTCTCAATGATGATTCTTGTAATGAGTGATAACTATGCTGGTCTTTTCATAGGATGGGAAGGTGTTGGGCTTTGTTCTTGGGGACTCATCGGTTTTTGGTTTCATAAAGAGAGTGCAACTTGGGCAGCAAATGAAGCGTTTATAATGAACCGTATTGCTGACCTTGGTATGTTAATTGGTCTGTTCTTAGTATATTGGAATACTGGAACACTACAATATGATGGTGCATTCGCAGCATTTCATCATTTAGATACTGCAACTTTAACATGGATAGGTATATTCTTGTTTATCGGTGCAATGGGTAAATCTGCACAGTTTCCTTTACATACTTGGCTTGCTGATGCAATGGAAGGTCCTACCCCAGTTTCTGCATTAATCCATGCGGCAACAATGGTAACAGCGGGTGTATATCTTGTAATCCGTTCACATGATCTTTACAGTTTAATTCCACATATGGGACTCTTTATTGCAAGTCTTGGTACATTTGTAGCACTATTTGCGGCTTCAATGGCACTAGTAAATCGTGACATGAAAAGAATTATCGCCTACTCTACGCTTTCTCAACTTGGTTATATGTTCGCAGCAGCTGGTCTTGGAGCGTATTGGGTAGCACTTTTTCACCTTATGGCACATGCTGGTTTTAAAGCACTCTTATTCTTAGGTGCAGGTAATGTTATGCATGCAATGCATGATGAACTTGATCCATTTAAAATGGGTGGATTGAAAAAAGTAATGAAATGGTCTTGGATAATGATGGTAATTGGTTCTCTTGCATTAGCGGGTGTAATTCCATTTGCAGGTTTCTTTTCTAAAGATACAATTCTTGAAGCAGCATTCTCTGGACATCATATGGTGATTTATGGTGTTTTACTTTTCACTGCGGGTTTAACAGCATTTTATTCATTTAGACTTGTTGCTCTTATTTTCCATGGTGAAGAGAGATATAAGCTCTTTGGAATCCATCCACATGAAGCGTATAGATTTATGTTATGGGCTATGAGTCCTTTACTCCTTGTTGCTATTGGTGCAGGAGTATTACAAACACCTTTCTTTGATATGGTTGAAGAGGCTCTCCATGCACATGAGTATCATATAGCACATTCAACTGCACTCATTATGCTCGTTGGAACACAAATGTTTGTTGGTTTGGCAATCTTATATGCTTATAGAAAATATGCAAATTCAAGAGTAAAAGTTCCAGATGGAACGAGTAAAATGGAAAATTCATTTATCTATAAATTACTTATTAATCAATACTATATCCCATACGCATATGAGGAGTATTTAGTGAAACCATACAGAGAGATTTCAGCTATTTTCTGGACTAAAGTTGATCTGAAAATTGTGGATGCTACGGTTGATGGTATTGCTGGTATTATCTATGGAACTGGTGAGAGAACAAGAGATATGCAAAGTGGTAATTTATCTACTATGCTGAAATGGATGGTAGTAGGTCTTGTGACTCTACTATTATTAGCTGTGCTTTTTGGGGTTGCAGCAAGATATTCTGATGAGATACTTGCTATCTTGTCAGGTTTAGGAGTTTAGTATATGTTAGATCATATTTTATCGATATTAATATTTTTCCCAGCCGTTGCAGCTGTATTTGGTTTTATGATTCAAAAAGAGAGTATGCGCGTATATGGTATAGCTGCATCATTCATTGAATTCGTATTAGCTTTAGTTTTGTGGTATGCTTTTGATAATAATGTGTCAGGTATGCAGTTTATGGAAAATATTCCGCTCATTCCTGCTTTTGGTATAAATTATACACTTGGTGTTGATGGTATTTCTGTATTTATTGTTATATTATCTGCATTTTTTACATTTTTAGGAATTGCTAGTTTAACAGATACACCGAAAGTGAAGTATATGATTATTACACTTTTATTCCTTCAAATGACAATGGCTGGTGTGTTTGCTGCTTTGGATGCGATTGTATTTTATACTTTTTGGGAACTTTCACTTGTGCCTATGCTTTATATTATTGGTGCTTGGGGTGGTCCTTTACGTATATATGCGTCAATTAAATTTTTCCTATACACATTTGCTGGTTCATTGGTAATGCTTGTTGGTATGCTTTTTATGGCATATTTTTATTATCAAGCTGCTGGTGTTTGGAGTTTTTCACTTTTAGATTGGTATAGATTGGTACTCCCTGAAAATTACCAATTATGGTTGTTTGCTGCATTTTTTATCGGATTTGCAATTAAAGTGCCAATGTTCCCATTCCATACTTGGTTACCATACGCACATGGTCAGGCTCCAACAATCGGTTCAGTAATACTTGCTGCAATTTTGTTGAAAATGGGGACATATGCTTTTGTAAGGTTTTCACTTCCATTATTTCCAGATGCTTCTGCGTATTTTATGGTTCCAATTGCTATTTTAGCAATTATCATGGTTATCTATACTGCAATGGTTGCATATGCACAAAAAGATATTAAGCAGGTTGTTGCGTACTCATCAATTTCACATATGGGGATTATTATCTTAGGAACTTTTGCATTAAATGTAGAGGGTATTTCTGGTTCAATCTTTCTTATGCTAGGTCATGGTGTAGTAGCGGGAGCACTCTTTTTACTTGTTGGTGTTATTTATGATAGACGCCATACAAAACTTATGAGTGAATTTGGCGGATTAGCACATGTAATGCCTCGTTACGCTACAATATTTGGTATTATGATGATGGCTTCTGTTGGTATGCCTTTGACTATTAACTTCGTAGGTGAATTTTTAAGTTTACTTGGATTTTATCAACAATCTCATATTTTGACACTCTTAGCAGGTACAGGTATCATTGTTGGTGCTATCTATATGCTTGCGGCGTATAAAAAAGCGTTTTTTGGGGATGTTACAAATGAGAAAAATAAAAACTTGCCAGATATTAATAAAAAAGAGTTATTTGGTTTAATTCCTTTAGTAATTGTTGCTATATGGTTAGGTATTTATCCAAAACCAGTGCTTGATCCAATTAACAACTCTGTTGAATCTATAGTGAAATTGATGCATAGCAAAGCTACAACGCAATTAGCTAAAGAGAGAATACCTGATATAACACAACCGAAATTGATTTCGGTTTGTGAGACAACAATTGAGGAGGTGAACTAATGTTAGCGCCAGTAAATATTTCTATGGAGTCATTAAATGTAATGACTCTAACTCCAATGCTTATACCAATTATAGGCGCTTTACTTATTTTAGTTATAGATGTGTCTAAGGCTAATCTTCATAAGTCACTCTACGTGGTACTTAGTCTTTTATTTTTGGCTATGGATTTTGTTGCACTTTTAAATGGAGCAGGTGTCTTTAGTCAGAATGGTACCATGCTTGGTATGTTCGATGTAATGCTTATTGATGGCTTGGCACTTCTTGGACAATTTATAATTGTTGGTGCATCAATGTTGTTTATTCCTCTTGCATTAACGCATAAGCGTTTCCATGAATTTTCATATCCTGAGTTTTTTGCACTCTTTTTGTTTATGATTGCAGGATTCCAGTTTATGGTGGCAACAGATAATATCATACTTGTATTTGTAGGTTTAGAGACATCATCTCTAGCTCTCTATACACTTATTGCTATGCATAACCGTGATAAATCATTTGAAGCGGCTGTGAAGTACTTTACAATGGGTGCATTGGCAGCTGGTTTTTTCAGTTTTGGTGCGATGATTCTTTATGCACTGACAGGTTCTGTTGAAATAAATAAAATTGCACTTGTTTTAGCTGCAAATGGATATGCTGATATTGGGTATGTACTTATCGGTGTGGCATTTATGCTCGCTGCGTTTGCATTTAAACTTTCATTAATTCCGTTTCATACTTGGGCACCAGATGTCTATGAGGGTGCTTCTGCAGCAATGGCAGGGTATATGTCAATTGTTCCAAAAATTGCAGGCTTTGTTGTTGCAATGAGATTTTTTGAATTTTTGGTTCACAGTCATATTGTTTGGTTACAAATGGTACTCTATGCATTTGTTATTCTTACTATGACAGCTTCAAATATGTGGGCACTTGTACAAACCGATGTAAAGCGTATGCTTGCGTACTCATCAATTTCACATGCTGGTTTTGTAATGGCTGCCATTTTAATTGGAACAACTCAAGCAAATGCAGCACTCTTTTTGTATTGGGTCCTTTTTAGTTTTACAAACCTTGGGTCATTCTCTATGCTTTGGATTTCAAGACAAAAACATCTTCCAGATCATCAGAGCTCAGACCACTCGTATGATAAATTTGCAGGTATGATCCATACTGCACCTGTTGCAGCACTTATTATGGGACTCTTTATGTTGAGTCTTGCTGGGGTTCCTCCATTTGCACTTTTCTGGGGTAAACTATATTTGATAAGTTCAGCAGTTACAAGTGGTTATACTATTTTGGCACTTATTATGGCACTTAATTCTGCTATTGCAGGGTATTATTACTTGAAATTAATTGTATATATGTTTATGAAAGAACCTGTTACAGCCGGAGCAAATGGTGAAGTATATGTTTCAAATGCAACACTGGCTCTAAAAACTATCATTGGAATAGCTGCTATAGGAACTATCTTTGCTTTTATTGCAATAAATCCTCTTTTAGAGTTTATTACATCATTTGTATATAACAGTGGTTACTAGACTTTAAATAGATAAATAGGGAGAGAGATATTGTTCAAATGGATACTCTTCACTTTTTTAACTACCTATGCTTTTGCACTCGAGATCTCTGTTGAGAGTGCAAAAGATGACTATACTCCTTACTCTGTAATTAATGTAGAGAACTCTGAACCTTTTTCCTGTCAAGAAGTTAAAAATAATTTTGATGTTACAATAAAGATTATATGTGCATTTTCAAAGAGACCATCTGAGAGTATAAAAGCTTTTGAGAATGACTTTTTTAAAGTGCATGCTTTACAAAAAAAAGAGCATTTTTTTCTTATTATAAAACCTACGCATCAGGCAAAACTATTTTCAAATATTTTTAATTTAACACAAGACAATACTGTTTTTGACAAGCAAGCCAGTAGTGCTAAAATTTGGAATATAGTAGGATATGATAAAAAAATACCTCTTTTGCATCAAGAAAAGAGTGACACTCCAACGGCTATTGATTTTCCATTCTACTTAGATAAAGACAAAATTCCTTATGTTGGAAGTCTAGATTTACGAGGAAATCCCGTTAAAATAAAAAAAGTAGAAGATGTAAAAGAGTATTTACAAGTAAAAAAAGAGTTTGATGCAAAACAGTATGAGAATGCTTTAGATACAATTGACGATATTTTACAAACATATCCACATACACTTTTTAAAGAGGAATTACTCTACTATAAAATAAAATCTTACAATCAATTAAAAAATTGGGAGAGTGTTATTGAAGATGCAAAGACTTTTTTAAGAGAGTACTCATCAAGTGATCATATTCCAGAAGTACTCTCTCTAATAGCCAAAGGCTATGCCAAAATGTCACAATCTACAGATGCAGATTACTTTTTTGACAGACTCTTTAGTGAACATCCAAAAAGTCTTTATACACAATGGGGATATATTTATAAAGGGGATATGCTTGCAGATGCTGGTGGAAACAGAGAGGCAAAAAAATATTATATACGCGCATTGCGCCAAACAAAAAATCTTGAGGTAGCAGCAACAGCAGCATTTCGTTTAGCAAATTTGTTGAGTGATGGATCTCTAAAAGAGGCTGCATTGTATATTATGAAAATAGTTCATGCCGATCCAAAATTCTTTGCAAAACACCTTGAAGAGTCCCAAAAACTGATGCAAAAGTTTGCAGACAACAGTGACTATAAAACTGCCGCAGCGATGGCTGCCGCCTTACTACAAGGTATCGATCCTAGCTATGATGAGTATGAAACACTCTTAAAAGACAAAGCATTATGGCTGACAAAAACAAAAGATAAAAAAGCAGCCTTTAAGGCATTAGAAGAGTATATGAAAAAGTTTCCTGATGGTGATTACATAGAAACAATTGAAAAGGCGAGAGATGCACTCTTTTTTGATGTTTCTGACTTGAATGCATCGGCAAAATTAGATGAGTATAATAAACTTATAGAAGAATATGCAAACCAGTCAATTGCCAAAAGGGCTCTTTATGAGAAAGCAAAAGTTCTCCTTACAATGCATAAATATAAAGAGGTACTTGCTCTTAAAGGGCAACTCTTATCATTAGAGAAAGAGAGTTATCCAAAGAGTGAGAGCATTATTAAAAAGGCAGCTACTGCTTTAATGCAAAGCTCATTGCAAAAGAAAAATTGTTTACAGGTATTAAGCATATCTCAGGAATACAACATCACACTTTCTGATAGATGGGATGATGGAGTCTATAACTGTGCAATGCAAGGTGGTGACTTTAGCCTTTCTAAGACTATAGCACTCAAACGTTTAAAAGTAAAAGATGTGCAAGCACGGAAAAAATGGCTCTATAGATACATTAAAGTTGAATTTGCAACAGGTAATTATACGGATGTTATTGATGCTGCAAAAGATCTTATTACTTTAATAGCAAATGATAAAAAATCTCCATATATTAATGTCTATAGAATACTTTTCGATGCTTACAGTAGAGTGGAAAACAGAGATGGAATGATTCAGACTATGTTGAAACTAGAGAAGATTTTTGGTCTAGATTATAAGGATATTGACAGATATGTAGCAATGATAAATCTTGCAAATGGCATGCATGATGATAATATGCTTATAAAATATGCTACAAAAGTTATGAAATTACAAGAGCAGTCTCATTCCTATGCACAAAGTCCTTATGTAGAATTTGCTTTATACCAAGCGTATATGAACAAAGAAGATTATACCAAGGCCTATGAAGTAATTAAATCGCTTGATAGTGTAGATTTAAACGCAGCAGATAGAGCAAGACAAAAGTATTTGCTTGGAACAGTTTTAAGTAAGCTCTGGCGTGATGAAGAAGCTAAAAAAGCATATAAAGCTGCAATAAAGGCCGATAAAAATTCTTCTTGGGCAAAACTAGCGCAGAGTGCACTTGAAATAGGGTAAAGTTTTCTTTTGTAGCTAAAATGTAATATTTTTTTACTATAATATATAAATAAATATGTAAAGGTAGTTTTATGCGAAGAGCAATGAGAAAAGGGTTTACCTTAATTGAGTTGATGATTGTTATTGTCATTTTAGGGCTGTTAGCTGCTATGGTTGTGCCTAGTCTTACAGGAAAAGGTGAAGAGGCAAAACGTAATCTTGTTTGTGTGCAGATGAAAAGTATTTATGATGGTGCGCTAGATATGTTTAAAATCAACAACAGTATGTACCCTTCTACAGAAGAGGGACTTGAAGCACTTGTAAAAAATCCTGATCCTGAAAAATATCCAAATTATTCAGCGAGCGGATATTTTAAAGATTCAAAACTTCCAAAAGATTCTTGGGGAAGACCATTTATTTATATTAACGATGATGGGCATGTAGAACTCATTTCTCTTGGTGCTGATGGCAAAGAGGGTGGTAAAGGTCAAGCTGCTGATATTAAAATGAGTGAGTGTAAGTAAGCTTGGCAAAGGCTGCGTTTACTCTTATTGAGTTACTTATAGTTATAGTAATTATGGGTGTTGTTTACACTCTTGCTTTAAGTAATTTTTCAAAACTGACCAATAAAAGTGAAACGCTGACACTTGCAAATCTCAAAGAGTATCTCTCTTCTTTATCGTATGAGCATAATGCAGCACTGATTTGTTTTGATGGTTGCACGAAATGTGCTATTTATGTTGATGGAAATAAAACGCAGGAACTCGACGGATTTGTTGATGATACGCTCAAGGTCTATCGCTATGACAGTGCGTATGGATTTATGGAAAAAGAGCCTGATGTGTTTTTTAATCCAGATGGTATTGAAGAGAATGTCTGTTTCTCTTATAAAGTTGATAGTAATAAAGTAGGAGATCAGGTGCTAATAGAGTATAAAAATCACTATTATGACATGAGTCGCTATTTAGAAGCTACCCCTGTTTATGATTCTATCCAAGAGGCACAAGATGCCAAAGAAAATTTGAAAAACAGAGTACTGCGATGATATTTAAATACAGTGGAATAGATGCTAATGGCAAAAAAATCAGTGATAAAATAGAAGCTTTTTCACTCTTAGAAGCAAAAAGCAAATTAAAAGCCAAAGGTATTATCTACAAAAGTATTACAGAGGAGCAGCCTTCATTTTTTGATAAGTTTGATTTTAGCAGACGCTACAAAATATCTCCACAAGAGCTTTCTGTACTTTCACGTGAGCTTGCTATGTATATCCGTTCGGGTATAACCATTGTTGCCGCGCTAAAGGTTATACAATCACATTACAGTACAAATAAAAAGATGAAACTTTTTTTGACAACACTCAGTACCTATTTGGATGAGGGAAAAGATTTTTATTCAGCACTTGAAGAGCAAAAAATTGTAGAGCTTCCTCTTTTTTTCAAAGAGTCTATTAAGGTAAGTGAAAATGGTGGACTTTTGGATGAAGTGCTTATGGAACTTTCCCGTTTTTTAAAAGAACAAGATAGAATTAACAAAGAGATAAAATCAGCATTTGCCTACCCCTCTTTTATGATTGTTGTTTCACTATTTATGATAGCGTTTATGCTTACCTTTGTTGTTCCTCAAATTACAGGTGTTTTTAAAAGTATGCATCAGGCTCTTCCTAAACCTACTGTTGTTGTCATAGCCATTGGGGATTTTTTTAAAAATAATTTTACAACTATTTTAGGATTTATCTTTGCCTTTGTAGTTGCTTTTGTAGTCGCTCTTAAACGCAGCTATAAATTTGCCTATTTTGTCGATAGGCTCCTCTTAAAACTTCCTCTCTTTGGACCTATTATACAAAAGAGTGAGCTTGCCCGTTTTTCATACATTGCATCTCTTTTGACGCGTTCTGGTGTTCCTTTTGTACAAACCGTTAATTTAAGTGCAAATATTTTAAATAATCTTGTACTAAAAGAGCTTTTTGTGGAGGCTTCGCAAAAGGTTGTTGAAGGAAAATTACTCTCAAAAGCACTCAATGAATCGGATGTGAAGATTGATTACTCTTTTATTCAGTCTATTGCTCTTGGCGAAGAGACATCGGAACTTGAAAATGTACTTACCAATGTTTCAGAACTCTATTTTGAAGAAAATAGAGATAAAATTGCGACGCTTTTGACGCTCTTAGAACCTGCATTAATGCTTCTTGTAGGTGGAAGTATTGGGTTTATTGTTGCTGCGATGCTTTTACCAATTTTTTCAATGAGTATCCATTAATGTTTATGAAAACAAAAAATCGCAGTGCGATAGCTCTCATGATAACACTTTTTTTTATCATGGCACTTACAGTGACGATAGGATTAGGACTGAAGTATGTAAAAGAGGGTGCAAACGCAGTAAATGAACAATCGTTCATGCTTCAAACACGAGCACTCTTAGATGATTTTTTAACAATGCTGAAAACTGCACCGCAGATTACACAGATAAATTCAGCAGATACTCTCACACTTTTTTTATCCCAGGCCTCATTTATTCCTTTGAGTGAAGGTGATACGCACGTGCTTATAAGCATTCAAAGTGCACGGAGTAAAATAAAACCAGAAATTTTAAATACTATATTGAAAAAAGAGGCTTTTTTAGCCTATTTATCTGAGAATGGTGTCAATAGACAATATCTTTATATTTTAGATGATTTGATTTCGGGGATAAAAGAGGATGGCACCTATGAGAGTGATATATTTACCGAGCATCCAGAGCTCTTTCGAAATTATATAGCATCACCACAACATTTAGAAGTCGCAACAAAGTTTTATGAAAAGAGCTTTCATGATAACAGTTTAGCAAAAATTCATCCACAGGATATTTTTTATACGAGTGCAGAGAATAACAGTTCGGATTATAAGTTAGATCTCAATCGAATCGGGGCACCTATTTGGCAAATTCTTTTGGGCTGTGACAGACAACGGGCGGAGCAGTTGCATGATAATGCCGGTTTATATACAACTACAAATGATTTGCAATTGAGCGAGGATGAAAACCTCTCTTTGGCAAGATTTCATCAAAATATTAGTTATTATGAACCATATTTAGCAATAAAAATAACAATTATACAAAACGGTAGCAAAGCTGTAATTAGTTTTGAGTATAATTTAGAATCAAAAAAGGGGTCTCATTTTGTTTTCGAAGTTTAAGAAGCAGTGTAATACAATTTTTGTAGATAAAAATTCTGCTGATTTTGTTGTGCAAGAGAGTGTAAATGTTATTTTATCTCCTTCACTCTATTGGGTGCAAAAACTTACTTTACCTGTAAAATCATTACGGGAAGTCAAACCTCTTTTGGAATCACTTTTTGAAGATATTTTACCAGAGGGCAGATATAGTTATACAGCATATAAAGAGGGCGATGCATATTTTGTTTTTGCTTATGAAGATAAGGTTTTACTCGATTTGTTGCAGGAAAAAGGTATTTCTCCTGCAAAAATAAACAGTGTCCATTTTGCGCAAAGTGA
>CAYRVR010000021.1:20016-24021 GCA_964427835.1 uncultured Sulfurimonas sp.
CTTGTAGCAACACAATACTTTATAACAGTTGCAAAAACAGACAAACTCCAAACGCAGCGTGAAGAAATCTTTGCACACTATCACTTAAAGCCAACCATGATACAAAACCGTGCGTTGCTCAAAAGATATGAAGCACTTTATAGGTCACAGTTGCAGTTTCGATCTCTAATGAAAACCATTCTTTCTATGAAACTTCCAAATGGCGTGAGTATCCAACGTATCCAACTTAAAAATAAAAAACTGCAAATATTTTATAATGGTTTGAAAAAGGGCGAAGAAAAAGCTCTTACAAGAATCTTTACAGAGAAAAACTTTTCGTATAAAACGGGCTTTTTCAAAGATATTTTTCGTGTGGAGTTTGTATTATGAGTCGTATTAATCCTATTCATATAGTTCTGTTACTTGCTGTGTTGTTGCTTTTTACTATTATGAAGCTAAACGCAGCAAAAGGTGAGTTGGCTGATACGCAGAAGAGTTATGCAAAAACAGTAACTTTGGCGGAAAATATAGAAGGGTTAAAAAAGAGTTATTTTAACCCAAGTAAAATTCAAAGATCTATAAATGTTCTTTTACGTAGCCCTATGCTGCGTTTAGCAAATATCCATAAAAAAGTAACACATAGCTCGATTCTTTTGACTTCAGATAGTATGAACAAACGTTCACTGAATTATTTGCTAGGAAAAATTCTTAATGGAACCTATGTTGTATCACTTTTAGAAATCAACCGCCTTGATGCACAAAAAGCATCTTTAAAATTGGAGATAAAATGGTAAGAATTATAAAGTTTTTTGCATATTTTCTCTTTTTTATGCTTGCATTGATGTACTTTATGCCAAAAGAGAGTATCTACCATTTTGCAGAAAAAGAGTTGCAAAAACAGGGTGTGGTCATTGCTCATGAAACAGTACAAGAGAGAGGACTCTCTTTGGAGATAGAGCATTTACAGGTTTATGTTAAGTCTATTGAAAGTGCTACTATAGACTCTGTGAAAATTTCATTTTTTGGGCTCTATAATGATATTTATGCACATAATATTGTACTTTCAGATGCTGTCGCTTCGATGTTACCTGTAAAAATCGCTTCTGTAAATATTAACTACTCTATTTTGCATCCACAGTATATTTTGTTAAACGCAGTGGGTGAATTTGGAAAGATGCAAGTGAAAGTGGATCTTTTTCATAGAGAGATACATGCTTACTTGCATGCTGCATCCATAATGCAGCGACACTATCGTGCTACACTGGGTAATTTTAAGAGAATAAAAAACGGGGAGTATGAATATGTCCAAAGTTTCTAACTCTTATTTAAATGTCGTTGTAAAATTACTGATTCTACTCGCAATTGCAAAAGCAATATCACTTGCTTTGTGGTGGTATTTACCAGATAGTGGCGTAGAACTTACAGCGAAGAAAAATTATAATCCTCCTTATGTTCGGGTTGATTTTAAAAATATGCTTGCTTCAATGAGTAAGGTTACACAAAATGAAACAACAGCCTCACAGTCAAATAACAGTGTTGGCATCACGAATATGCTTTTAAAAGGTCTCTATGGGAACAAAACAAAAGGGTTTATTATTGTAGCACTAAAGTCTCATCCAAGGAAAACAACTCTTGTTTCTGTAGGAGAAAAATACTCAGGTTACAGACTCAAATCAATACTCCCCCAAGGTGCACTGTTTGAAAAAGGTGGAAAAAATTTCATTTTAAAAATTGCACAAAAAAAGTCAAAAATTGGGGCAAGGATTACCCATATTTCAAATGATTCTGGCCTGCACAGTGTTGCACGGAGTGATATAAAGTTCTATGAAAAAAATCCGGAACAAATTTGGAAGGATATTTCTATTATGGAGATTAAAGATGGAAATAAAATTAATGGTTTTCGTGTCACACGTGTACGAAGAGGATCCAAAATGGATAAGCTAGGACTCAAGCGTGGCGATATTATTATTCGAGCAAATAACGTGGAGTTAAACTCATATAAAAGTGTTTTTGATCTCTACAAAAAGATAAATCAAATAGATACACTGCAGCTCGTAGTGTTGAGAAATAATCAAGAGAAGGAATTAGTATATGAAATCCATTAAAATAATATTGTTGGCAGTAGTTATAAGCGTGAGCCTTTGGGGACATGAAAAGGTAAATGTAAATTTTTCAAATTTAGCTGTAAATGACTTTATTAAGCTCATTTCCAAAATTACCAATAAAAATATTTTGATTAATAATAAAATTAACGGAACAGTGGATTTTGTCAGTACATCTGCAATTTATGATGATGAGTTAATGGATATTTTAGTGGCAGTCTTAGAGTCAAAAGGCTATACCATAGTACAAAATGGTTCTATTTATCAAGTAGTCCGCTCAACAGAAGCCGCAAAACATAATGTGAAAGTACTCTCAAGCAATAAAAAACCATCCGGTGCATTGATGGTAACACAGGCAATTCAGGTTAAAGGTGAAAATGTCGATGTCGTGGCTGCAAAAGTGCGTTATCTTATTTCTAAAACAGCAAAACTTATGACAATGAGAGAGAGCAATACTCTTCTTATCACGGATTATCCAAAAAATATTGAGACAATAAAAAAAGTTATTACAGATATTGCAACAAAGAAAAAGCAAATTATAAAAATATGTAAAATAAAACATACAGAGGCCAAACAGCTTCAGGCAAAACTCAATGAAATAGCAAAAGCGATATTTAATCCAAAAGTAACATCTGAAAATACGAAGATACTTGTAGATAACAATATTAATGCAATTATTCTTATTGGCAAAGCACAAAATGTTAAAAAACTTGCAAAATTAATTCAAACCTTGGATGTAGAATCAAATGTACATAAAAGTGTGCAAATTTTTGAACTAAAAAATTCAGATGCAAAAGCGGTACTGAAAAGTTTGAATGATATTATTTCCAAACAGGTTTTTTCAGATCCTTCTTTAAAACCAAACATAGCAATGAGTGAGGCTATAAACGCAGTAATAGTTATTGGAGATCCAATGATTATCAAAGGTTTGAAGCTTATTATTGATGAACTTGATAAAGAGAAGTATCAGGTCTATGTACAGGCAAGAATTATTGAAATCAATAAAGACAATGCAGTGAATCTTGGGGTACGTTATGGCTTTGATGGAGCAGCTTTAAGTGCTGAGGGACTCTACTCACTTGCAGCGAACTTTGGAGGTGCACCAGTAGAGGGAATAGTTGGAAATGCACTTGCAAGTTCACTTGTAGGGAGTGGTGTGACACAAGGTTTTGCCCTTGGTGCAGCCATAGACTTTTTGGAGACAAACGGGGCTTCAAAATCAATTTCAAATCCTTCTATTTTATGTGTGAACAATAAAGAATCTTCCATCTATGTTGGAAAAACTATTTCTGTCTCAACAGGAACAGTCACTTCTACAACAGGACTTACAGGTTTAACAAGCAGTTATAAACGTGAAGACATTGGTTTGACGCTTAAAATTAAACCCCGTGTCTCTTCAAACGATAAAGTAACACTAGATGTAAGTGCAGTGTTAGAGAATCTTCTTGATGATGGTTCTAAAAATGCGACAGGACAGCCGGTGACTTCTAAACAAGAAGTGAAAACACAAGCAATTTTACGTCATGGTGAGAGTATTATTATTGGTGGATTGGTGAAGAATTATGAGCGTGATTCTGTGAGTAAACTCCCACTACTTGGCGATATTCCATTCATTGGAAGCTGGTTATTTTCATCAAAATCGACAACACTCCAACAAGATAATCTTGTAGTTATTTTAACTCCGTATGTTATCAATAAAAGTGAACAGCTCTCTAAACTCCAAAAAGAGTTAGGTTTACTTGCAAAACTCCAGAAAAAGTATGATAAAAAAGTTTTTCAAGAGGTAAAAACAAAGCATAAAGATGGTGAGAAGGTAAAGAAAAATGTTAAATTTTGAAACTATCCATAATATGGATTTGGAAGTTTTTGAGCCTGAAGAACTTGCAACAGAGCTGAGTTTAAAAAATTATCTTCTTTTTTCTGA
>CAYRVR010000021.1:24121-26211 GCA_964427835.1 uncultured Sulfurimonas sp.
AGTGAAGAGTCTGCTCCTATCATTAAATTTGTGAATGCACTTTTTTATCAGGCAGTCAAAAAGAGAGCTTCTGATATTCACATAGAAGTACAGGAAAAAAGAGGTGAGGTGCGTTTTCGTATAGATGGAATGCTTGTGAAAAATGCAGATTTAGATAAAAAAGTCGTAAATCTTATAGTGAGTCGTATCAAGGTTATTTCCAATCTTGATATTTCTGAAAAAAGAATTCCTCAAGATGGACGAACGCAAATTAAAATTGCTGGTGAAACACTTGATATTAGGGTTTCTGTTTTACCGACTTTTTACGGAGAACGCGTTGTAATGCGTTTACTGATGAAAAGCTCACAAATTCCAAATATTAACGAACTAGGATTCCATCCGAGTGTTATAGGTGAGATTAAGAAGTTGCTGCGTTTATCACATGGAATAATTTTAGTAACAGGGCCAACAGGAAGTGGTAAAACAACCTCTTTGCACTCCTTTTTACGTGAAGTAGAGGATCCGAGTAAAAACGTTATTACTGTTGAAGATCCGGTAGAATATAAATCAGATACCATCTCACAAATTCAGGTAAATGAAAAAGCAGGACTTACCTTTGCCTCTGCATTGCGTTCTATTTTACGTCAGGATCCTGACGTTATTATGATAGGAGAAATCCGTGATGAAGAGACAGCAGACATCGCTGTTCGTGCTGCTTTAACAGGGCACTTGGTTTTTTCAACACTCCATACAAACTCAGCAACTGCAACAATAGCACGGCTTGCAGATATGGGTATAGAGCCCTTTTTAATCTCTTCCTCTTTGCTTGGAATATTGGCACAAAGACTTGTGCGTGTTTTGTGTAATGAATGTAAGGTTGAAGACAGACTTGCCGAAGAGTTTGCAAATGATTATGCTATAGATCCAAACGCAGTTATTTATAAGGCAGAGGGCTGTAAGGCGTGTAACTATACAGGATTTAGTGGGCGACGTTCCATCGGTGAACTTGTGGTTATGAATGATAAAATTAAAAATATTCTCAAAACAACGACAGATGAGTTTACCATTAAAAGTGCGCTTAAAGAAGATGGACTCAAAACACTCTCTATGCAGTTAAAAGATATGCTTCTCTCGGGAGAGACCTCCTTAGATGAAGCAATTCGTGTCGGTTTAGGTGATGAGTAAACGAGACAGACACGCTGCGTTTACCTTGATAGAGGTAATGGTTGCCGTGATGATTATTTCAGTTGTGATTATGGCACTTGTGCGTATGTACTCAAACAATACTTTTCTTTTTTCATCCTATAAAAAACAATCTGCTGTTTCACAATATAGCTCTTTTTTAATAGGAAATAAAGAGTATGGACATTTAAATAAAGATGTTTCTTTGTATGATTTAGTGCATGAGTTTGATATGAATGATGATTTGCGACGAGAGTTGAAACAAGAGCATGCAAAGGTGTTTTATCAAGTGTTAAAAACGCTTAGTCTTGATGAAGAGTCAAACACTTCTGCCCCACAAATTTCTTTGGAGATTGGAAAAACAGTGCTACGTCTAAAAAAAGAGTCAGCTGCCTTGATGAGGTTACAGCTCCAATGAGAAAGTTTCATACTGCGTTTACTCTTATCGAGATGCTTATTTCTGTTACTATTTTTTCGGTGATGGTTTTATACCTTTATCGAACTTATTCTAGTTTGAATCTTTCAAATGGTAATCTGAAAGTAGAAGTAAATAAAATTAAAAAGATTGACGCTATAAGAAAGTTGATTTTTCTCGATACAACACTTGCTTTACAAGGGAAAATAACCATTGTAAACAGAGAAAAAAATGAGGATTTTGTCTTTTTTCAAAGTTCACACTCAATTCACAGACGATTTAATCCATATATTGTATATATGGTGAAAAATGCTCACCTCTACAGACTTGAGTCATTGAAAAAAATAGAGAGTTATGATCTCCCAAGTGATGCTGCGTTTAGCATTGATGACTTGGGAGAAGTGAAGAGTTTTCGCATCTATAAATCAACAACAAAAGATCCCCGTTACCTTGTGCATATTGATTTTGTAAAAATGGATGCTGTTTTATTAAAAATTCTACCTCTTAATGAGTA
>CAYRVR010000022.1:0-19604 GCA_964427835.1 uncultured Sulfurimonas sp.
TTCCTTTTTTTCTACTCATATTTTCTCTCTTATTAAATGCTTAATTGTATCATAAAACTTTTATCACAATATAATTACATGAAAATAATTTATAACATTTTATTATAATAGTTACAGTTCTGAAATTACTAGAAGGGGGAAATTATGTTTTATTATAAAATAGTACTTCTACTCACACTCTCTGCAACACTTGCAAATGCAGAACAACACCATGAAGCAAAAGAGCTTTTTATGGATGCGAAATGCTTACGCTGTCATAATGTAAACGACTTTAATGCACGGAAAGAAAAAATAGATACTTTTACCAAACTCAATGCACAGGTAAAAGCCTGTGCAACCAATACCCATGCAGGATGGTTTGAAGAGGAGAGCCATAGTGTAAGCCGTTACTTAAATCACAGCTACTACCATTTTCCACAACCAGCAGCACTTGAAGACTAAAGGTTAATCACCTCTACTTTTATTGTCTTAAACGCAGCGGTTAATATTAACTCATCACTTGCATCTCCAAAGAGTGCATTTATACGACTCTTTGCATGATGAAAAGTAGCAAAAAGTGTTTTAGGTTGGACTTTATCTGTTACTTTTATTCGGAGTGGATTTGTTTGACCATATTCTGATTTAAGTATCACCTTTTCACTCGTAAAATCAGCAGCATCAGCTTCACACACAAGTAAAATATCTTCATCATATCTATCATTGAGCTTCGCGCTGCGTTTGGTTTGTGCAGCATTATTGTAGTGTGCTAAAGTTCTTCCCGTTGAGAGATGGTACCCATGAAGCGCCTTATTTGTAATCTCTTTTATCATACCGCGAAGCTTGTATTGATGGTATTTAAAGTGTCCATATCCATCGTCTGTTCTAAAATCCAACTGGTGTAGAATTGGGGTGTCTTCTGTATGTACTGGCCACTGTAAACCACGTTTACGGTGTTTTTCAAGACGATGATAATCTGCTCCACTAAAACGACGGTATGCTACCTTTTGCACCTCTTGCCAAACTTCTTTGGAACTCTCATAATGTGCATCGCCACCCATTTTATTATCAAGTATCTGCAATACTTCCCAATCATCAGGAAGGTCTGATTTTACCAATGGTTGTGAGAGATGTAATCGACGCATAGCATTGATGTAAACACCTGTTTTTTCATAAGCGGATTTAACACCAACTACAATATCCGCACGCTCGGCAATATCTGTCATAAAGAGTTCTTGCACAAAAATGAGTTCAAGCTCATCAAATGCTTTATCAATTTTATTAAGATTTGGATGGATGTGTGTTAAATCTTCCCCAATATTTAAAACCGCTTTAAGACGACCTGCAAGCATCTCATCCACAAGTTGTGGTGTCATCAAGCCTACCTCTTTTGGCTCTTGATAATCTGGGTCATAGTAAGGCAGCATTCCCATATCACAGGTTCCTTGCACATTGTTTTGTCCACGAAGCGGCATAAGCCCACATCCTGGTTTTCCAATGTTTCCTGTCATGAGTGCTAAGTGTGTAATTGCCATAACAGCATACGAGCCATCAAGATGTTCTGTTATGCCAAGCCCCCAGAAAATCATAGACTTTTTAAGTGCATATTCGCGTGCAACTTTTCGCACCATTTTTGCGAGATACTCGTACCCTTCTATCTCATTAAAATAGTCAGGATTAGCATACGGATCACTTAAAATCTTCTCTTTAAATTCTAAAAATCCTTTTGTTCTATCAGCGATAAAACTCTCATCATAAAGCTCCTCATCTATGATGACATAGGCAAGCATATTTAAGATAAGCAGATTCGCTTCATGAGGCATAATCGCTTTGTACTTTGCAAAACGGTGCAGCTTTATCTCACGCACATCAAAAACAGCCAAATTATCATTTGCACGCGCTACATCCAAAATACGATTTGCAATAATAGGATGTGCTTCTGTTGTATTAGAACCAATAACTATCATAAACTCAGTATTGTAGATGTCATTGTAAGGATTTGTTGCAGCACCCTCGCCAATGGTTGCACGCATACCTTTGAGTGATGGAGAGTGGCAAACACGTGCACAGTTATCGACATGAGGGGAGTTGAGTGTATGACGGGTAAATTTTTGAAACAGATACGAAGATTCACAGGAGGTTCTCGCCCCTCCGATAGAGGCAACAGCCTTTCTACCATGCTTTTGCTGAATCTCTTGAAGTTTCAACGCACAAGCAGTTGTTGCAGCATCCAAATCACACTCATACCATGTTTCATCAAAATCAACCAAAGCAGATGCAACAGCCTCTTTTATAGCAGGATTTTTTGCTAAAAAACTTTTACGGATGCGTGGAGTTTTGAGTCTATCCTCAGCATCTACAAAGTCATAGCCATACTTTCCTTTAATACAAAGCTTTCCTTGAGAAACCACTCCATCAGGATGGGCAAAAATCTTTTTGATTTTATTCTCTTTGACATCAACATGCGCGGCAATATCACACCCTACCCCACAGTATGTACATACGCTATCTATCGTTTCTATATTTTCCATCTAGTTTCTCCCTCACCTATCTTTTAGCTCTGATGCCCGTAAGATTTTTAAATAATGTTTTATAAGGCTCAGACCGAAGGGAGGATTTGTCCTTATAAAATATTATTTAAAAATCTGATATATAACTATGAAAGATAGTTTACAATTCTTTGACTTAAAGCTGATGGAAGCAAGTTTAAAAAGCGAATGATTAAATAAAATCTAAGGGGAAAAGCATATTCTATTTTATTAGCCTCTATTGCCCTTTTCATTCTTGCTACACCCTCTGATGTTTCAAGTAAAAAAGGCATATAAAAATCATTCTTATCTGTTAGTTCACTCTTGATAAAACCCGGTAACATCACCAAAACTCTTAATCCATCTTGAGCGTACTGATAACGCAAACCTTCTGCATACGCATTTAATGCCCGCTTTGAAGAAGCATATACTGTAGCACTAGGCATAGTAAAAAGAGATGAAAGAGAAGAGATAAAAACAACTTTGCCACTGCGTTTAGCAAGCAACTTTGGAAGGAGCACCTCTAAAATAGCATGATTTGCAAGAACATTTACATCATAAAGTTGCTTAAACGCAGCGATGGTAGGCACTGCGTTTGAGCTATGCCCAAGAGAGATACCTGCGTTTAAAATAAGCATATCTACATCTAAAATTTCTCGCATTCTTGCCTGTAATGATGTAAAATCAGTTACATCAACCACAATAAGTGTAATTTTCTTACACTGAGGCTCTAATTCTTGCGCTAAAAGTTGTAGCTTTTCCTTACGACGTGCAAGTAAAATAAGTTCATTCTCTTTACTCGCATATTGGCGTGCAAATTCAGCACCAAGTCCCGAACTTGCACCAGTAATTAAAATTTTCATCTACAATGTTATTGCGGGGTTTCCATTTGTTAACACTTGAGGATTTGTAATGCCAAAAGCCTTGTAAAAAGTTGCTGCAATACTTAAATGTTCATAACTCTCCGTAGCCTCTTTTGGCTTCATAAAGAGTCTGTTTACAGCTCCCGTTGCATCAAGAGTAGTTTCACCTACTACTCCACGATGATTAAAATAATTTTTACCACCAAGGAGATATAAATTCTGTAAATTCCCATGATCCCAACCATAAGCGGAGTTCAAATTAACATTTCTTCCAAACTCTGCAAAGACCATAATCGAAATATTATTTTTCTTACCAACAGCATCTAAATGAGCCATTGCCGACTTTAAAGTTTTAAAGAACTCTTCACTACGGGTTACATATTGACGTGCATCATTATGATCATCCCAGCCACCAAGGCCTCCTGTATTCATAGTAATCACTTTTGTATCTGGATTATTTGCCATTACTTTAATGGAAGACTCAAGTGTCTTAGCAAAAACACTTCCCACGGGATAAGCATTATCACCCAAATCCGGCGTCTCTTTTGCTGCGATTGTACTAATAAAATCACTCAAAGGCTGTCGCTTTTCAAATGCTTCATGGATTTTAGAATTTGTATTATACTTTTGTGCCATTGTATTCATGGCAGTATTAAAATCAGGGTCAAATCCAGTGGAGTTGTTATCGTTATAACCTTTTACTTGTCTCTCCTTGCTATTGTATTCAAACCAGTAGCGAACATAACGATTGTATGGATTTTCTAAATTTGCATTGAGTCCTACAGGCCTTAATTCAGAAGGTACCATATTTCCTCCAGAGGCATAAAAATAGGAATCCCCTTCCATTGTTACAAAAGGCATAACAGTTGTATCATCAACTACTCCTGCATTAACAAGAAGATTCGTCAAATTCGTAACAATTCCTGCGTTTGATTCATCAAAAGAACCTTTTTGATTCTGATTTGTACAAGAACCATGCGATTTATTATTATGTGCTTCACGTACTTTTGAGTAACATGTACGTACAACGGTTAAATCTCCATTTGCAAGCATCTCTTCTAAATGTGAGCCACCTGCTTCTTGCCAAAAATTATTTTCTGTTTTGGTTATACTTCTAAAATAACCATCATAAGAACTTTGCGATTTCTCTTTAATCTCATCAATATTAGTAAGATTCCCCGCAAGCTGGCTTGCTCCACCATAAAGATAAACCATTATAACTTGTGGTTTATTTGCATCATAGATACTCTTATCAAAATTAATCTGAGAATAATCTATTTTTGATGCTTGAGACAAAGTTGGTAGAGCCAAAGAACCACATGCTGCAAAAGAGAGTTTTATAAAATTTCTTCTTTTCATTACTGCACCTTTTTATATAAGTAGATATTTTCTAGCCTACTGAGGTAATCCAAAACAACAAAAGCTACATATCTTTTATATCGCTCACCTTGTAAGTTTCCATCACTATCCACTCTTGTATCTAATAAGTTATAAAAATAAACTACATTTTTCACACCATCTTTTGTTTCTAGCATTAATGAATCAAACATATTTAATTCATCTGCAGTTGCTTTTCTCTGTACAATAACAGTAAAAAGATAGTTAATAAAATTATGGAGTGTTTGGATTTCATTTGATGCATCAATAGTAAAATTATCCGAAGCTATAAAACTGTCACTCCAGCCTTGACGGGACCATGCGCTTGCATTGTTTTCCTCATTCGGATTGGATCTTAACATCAAAATTTTCTCTCGTATATACTTACTATAATTTGCAAAAGAAAGCGTATCAAGGGGCACTCTATGTAATTTTCCAAGTTTATATTTCATACTCGCTTGATGCATGTTTTCTAAAGCAACTTTAAAATAATAGATACTATACATATTTGTTTTATAATCCATCTTTTTTACAAGTGAATAAAATGTCTCTTCCGCACTTTTCGCCCGTGCAGTATGTAAAAGATACTCTTTTGAAAAAACAATCTGTTCTAAAATATCTTGAAAAGTTTGCGGATTTGAAGATACAATAGCATTTGTTATGGAATTTATTTCCTTTGTTGTATCATCCGTAAAGAAAAATTGCACAAGTCTTTTTGTAACACCATAGGTAAATTGCTTTGATTTGACCATCTCTCTATAAAAATCATCCCCATTATAAACTGTTGTGCCAAAAAGGTGCAATGGTTTTGTGTTTTCATTCAAGCCAACAACGAGCGTATCATAATCTCTATCTAGCTTCCAATTTTGTAGTGCAGTCGCAGCCAAAGGTACATCAGCATCATTCTTATCTAAAGTATAAATCTCTAGCATTTCACGACCGTTATCCTCAGGACTACGGAATCTTCTCCAGTTATCTTCACTCGACATGTGAACGTAGGTAATGTAACGCATACTTGCATCATCTTGTAAAAGTGTTACTATTCTATTGTAAACACGCGAAACATTTGGACGGTGAGAAGAGTCTAACTCATATGCAGGGGAGAAAAGAATAGTTTGGGTTAAAATATAAGCTACCCAGTTATTAAAAAAGTATCTGTCTAGATTTTTTGCAGCATAAAATCTTGAAAGTATATCTATGGTGTTTGCATATCCACCAGGTCTGTAGTAATTTTTTTCATCTCTTATTGTTGATTCGAGTGTAGCGATATCAGTTTTATTTTCCCTCAGACCTTTTTCAACACCACTTATAAAGTTACCAGAATCTATTTTTTCTTGTAAGACAGAGGGTGAATATCCAAAGAAAAGAGAGCTCAAAAGTTTATCAGCAACACGAAGTTTTTTCTCTTGAGAAAGTGCATTAAAATCAGCATCACTTAAAGGTGATAATTTATAATTACTTATAGGTAAATTTTTGTCATAAAAGGATAAACCTTTATATTCAATGCTATATTTTGAAGTTTGGCTATCCGAACGTGAAGAGACTTTTGCACCCTCTCCACACCCAGAAAGTACCATTATAAGGGATGTAAACGCAGTAATTAGTATAATAATCTTAGAGTTGATGGAGACTCCTTTTAAATTAAATTATCCTAATCATAGCAGGTCTTCCATTTACAAAGTAAAGTGATTCTAACTCATTTATCAAATTTTTGACATTTTTTTCAAGCGCATGATGCGTAGAAATAAGTAAATTAGCATTCCTATTTTCACTTGGGCGTTGGAGCATTGTTTCTATAGAAATAGAGTGATTTTCAAAAAGTTTTGAGAGTTTTGCAAGGACGCCTGCCTCATCATTCACATTAATACGTAAGTAGTATTTAGATTCTATTTTATCACTTGACTTTAATGTCAGTTGATTCCCTTCCATAGGACGATTAAATCCAAGCATTGGAGTTGATTTTCCACTTCTTGCAATATCTATAATATTTGCTACAACAGCACTCGCTGTAGCATCTCCACCTGCACCAGGTCCATAGTAGAGTGTCTCACCTACTTTGTCACCGACCACACTCACACCATTCATCACTCCGTCAATTTTAGCAATCATCTCCTCTTGCTTTATAAGAGAAGCATGTACGCGAAGTTCAACTTCATTGCCATCTTTCTTTGCAATCGCAAGTAATTTTATGGCATAACCAAACTCTTTTGCAAATGCAATATCTTCAGCACTGACATTTTCAATACCTTCAATTAAAATATCTTCTGGTTTTGCATCAATCCCATAAGCTATAGAAGCTAAAATAAGTAATTTATGTGCTGCATCATAACCACCAACATCAAAGGTCGGATCTGCTTCAGCGTAACCAAGATCTTGTGCCTCTTTTAAAATAGCATCATACGAGACACCATTGTTTGTCATCTCTGTCATCATATAATTACATGTACCATTCATGATACCCATAATTGATTCAATGTGATTTGCTGAGAGTCCATCACGTAAAGCTGTAATAATAGGAATTCCCCCCGCTACACTCGCTTCAAATTCAAAAGGAATAGCACCTGCTAACTCTTGGAGTTCATAACGGTGATATGCAAGCAGTGCTTTGTTTGCAGTTACAACAGCTTTACCAGCTTTGAGTGCACGTTTAACAACTTCAAACGGTTCGTCAACACCACCCATAAGCTCAACAACAATGTCAATTTCATCATCATTTAAAATATCATCAACATTATCAGTGAGTATAATATCAAGACCTCTCTCTTTAGCAAGATTTCTTACAACACCACTTTTTACAATAATGTCACGACCTGCGCGAGCAGAGATTACATCGGCATTCTCTTTTAAAATATTTGCAACACTTGTTCCTACAGTTCCTACGCCAATAATTCCGACTTTAATCATATTATTTTTTGTCCTTATTGTCACAGCCATCAAACTGTTTTAAAAATTCTCGAATATTTCTTGCTGCCTGACGGATGCGATTGTCATTTTCAATGAGTGCAATACGAACGTAGCCCTCACCATACTCTCCAAAACCAATTCCCGGTGCCACAGCAACACCTGCTTCAGTGAGCAGTCTTTTACTAAATTCTAGTGAACCTAAATGTTGGACACACTCTGGCATTTTTGCCCATGAAAACATTGTTGCCTGATTTTTTTCAATATGCCATCCAGCACGGCCAAAGGCTTCGATGAGTACCTCTTGACGGTGATTATACTTATCTGTAATCTCTTGTACACATGTTTGATCACCATTAAGCGCAACCGTAGCAGCAACTTGAATCGGAGTAAACATTCCATAATCCAGCCACGATTTAATTTTTTGTAAAGCACCTATAAGTTTTGGATTTCCGACAAAAAATCCCACACGCCAGCCGGCCATATTGTAACTTTTAGAGAGTGTAAAAGACTCTACTGCCACATCTTTTGCACCCTCTACTTGCATTACAGAAGGAGTTTTATAGCCATCAAAAGTAATATCTCCATACGCAATATCAGAGATAATATAAAAACGTTTCTCTTTTGCCATAGCAACCAAACGCTCATAAAACTCAGGTGTTACTGTTGCAGTTGTAGGATTGTGTGGAAAGTTTACTAGAACATACTTTGGTTTTGGAGAAGATTCTTTAAAGACTTTTTCAAGACTCTCAAAAAATTTATCTTCCAAAACTCTGTAATGTTCATCAAATTCTATGCCAAACTTAATAACATTTCCACCTGCTAATATAAAAGAATACTCATGAATAGGATACGTAGGATCAGGTACAACAGCTACATCACCAGGATTTGTAATCGCATATGTAAGGTGTGCGTAGCCCTCTTTTGAACCCATAGTTGCGACACATTCTGTTTGTGGATCCAATTTACAATTGTAGCGACGCTCATACCAGTCAGCTATGGCTTGAAGCAGTTTCGGAATACCTTTGGAAGTGGAGTATCCATGTGTTTTTGTTTTTTGGGCAGATTCAACAAGTTTGTCTCGTATATGTTCAGGTGTAGGTCCGTCAGGATTTCCCATAGAAAAATCTATAACATCTTTTCCAGCATGGCGTTCTGCCATTTTAATCTCATTTACCTCTGCAAATACATACTTTGGTAATCGCTCAACTCTATTAAATTTAAACTCATCAAACATATTTAGCCCTAATAAAAATATTAGTGCTATTTTAGCGAAAAATTATTAGAATAAAGTAACTATCTCATCCCCATAGGTGAAAGAAGTAGCCCATCACGTAAGTTTTTAAGCGTATAAAGGTCTGAAATTTTTATATATTTGGCATTTTTAGGAATACGTAATGAAATCGATTTATATATTCTTTTGCGTTTAAGAAGCTTCACCAAATGTAAAGAGGCATCATAGTAACTAATATAAGGATACCAATGATTTCTACGAGAACTAGAGATTTTTAGTCCATTAATCCCTTGTACGTTAAACCAATGTGCATACAGGGAGCGTTTAAGTCTTACCTCTTTTGCTGCTACCAAACGGGGTACATTTAATTCTGCGCTACTAATATCAATAATGTATGTCCATTTTTTTGCATCCATTTTTGTGATATCTATAATTTCACAGCCACTTTTGCGGAGTGCCTTTTGTAAAATGAGAGGATCTGTCATATATTCTGATGTAAGATTAATGCTCCAAGAAAACTCCGATTCGTTTAAATGTGCTCCACTTGTTACATATCTAAAATATCCTATACTATTTAAAACATCATCCATAATTCTTACAAAAAATATGGGAGAGCCATTTGTTTTAAAAGTAAGCGTAAATTCTTGTGGGGATTTAAAAAAGAGATTTAAGAGACCATTATCTTTGAGTGTCTGTATTATTTTTACACTATCCACTCTATCTTTTACATAATAATCTGATTTTGGATCGAAAATTACATTTATAAAAGCTTCATTTTCATTATATGTTTTTTCATTGAGAAAACTCTTTATTTTTGCAGTTACGGGATCATCATTTTGAGCCATACTCTCTTGCCCAAAAGCATTAATGCTTAGTGCCAAAAACAAAGTAATAGCAAATAAAAAAAACCTTACCACTTACGACCTCTATTTAATTTTTTAAATTCTCGAAGTGATATCTTTTCCAACTCACCATTTTTATAATGCAGACGTAAATTATTTTTATCGCTAAATGATATTTTTTTCCCATCAACAAGCAGGTCAATGTAGCCATGTCCAAATAAAAGCAACCACTCCTTACTTGCATTTAAGTCTAATTCATCTGAAAATGTTTTTTGATATTTTTTCCCTGTTGCGACATCAATATAACCTAACCAAACCTTTGAACGTGGTAAAATTTCTAATGGTTCTAAAGCAACACTTTTAGGTTTCGCAGGAGACGATACAGCTTGTGTTTCATCTGGGAGCATAGTGGTATTTGCCTCACTGCTGTTTGCCTCAGAAATATTTACATCAGCAACCATTGGAGCTACAACACTCTTATTTTTATTTTCTTTCACAGATTGCTTTTGCAATAAAGTCTCATTTTTTTTATCGGCAACCTCTAATGTATAATAAAGCGCAGCAAGAAAAATCAGAATTACAACAACAATATAAAAAGGAGTAAAGTTTTTTTGCTTTGAGGGAACAACAAAAATGCCATCATCTGCTAAAGGCTGTTCTAAATCTTTTTCATTGTAATGAGCAACGGCCCTCTCATTCAATTCCTTCAAATCAAGTTTATATTCCCTTTCCAAAATAGAAATAAAGCCAAGGTACTGTACGCGAGTTAACCCCTCATAATTTTCTTCCAAAATCGCCTGTACATGATTTATTGGAATATGCGTATCTTCATATATTTTTTGAACACCAAATTTTTTTAGTTGTGTAAGAGCCTCACTCATATCGCATCCTATCCATTAAAATTCCACCAGCAACACTTACATTTAAAGAATCAAAATCGTGTGCCATTTGAATACTCACAATTGTATCCAGTTTTGCAGTAACTCGTGAAGAGAGGCCTTCTCCCTCATTTCCAAGCACAAGCAGTCTCTTTTTTGCCGGTTGAATATCTCGTACATCAACACCACCCATATCTGCACCATAACTTGTAAAGCCTGACATTTTAAAATCATTTAAAAGATTGTGAATATTTGTCTCCACTGCAAGAGGCATATCAAAAAGTGCTCCCGTGCTTGTACGTAAAATCGGTTCAATATTGAGATGTTTTATACCACTTACAATGACAGCATCAACACCCAAGGCATACGCACTGCGTATTAAAGCTCCAATATTTCCAACATCAGTCAAGCCAGCTAAAACTAAAACAAAGTTTTTCTCTAAAAATGTTTGATAATCATAAAGTTTATACTCTTCAACTTCTGCTAAAAATCCCTGATGATTGGCATTTTTACTCATTTTAACAGCAGCTTCGTTAGGAATACGTTTTATTTCAAAACCCATCTTCATTAAGCGCGAATACTCTTTTTTATCGAGTTCGCGTGCAAGATAGAGCGTTTTGATTTTTTGCGGATAGCGGTTGATTACATAGTATATTGGTTGTTTTGCATAAATTAACATAAGAGTATTTTAGCTAAAAAAATGTTTATCTGCTTTATTTTAGAGTAATCTTTGATAGATTTCTTTAATATTTTCACCAGTAATTTTATTTATGAGCTTTGCTTGCACTTTTTTTGGAAGATCTAAACTCATAATATCTCGCTCACTAATCGCTGATTCTGAATGTGTTTCACTTTTACGTATTACCACAACCCACTCACCACGAATATTACTTCCAATTTCTTCTAAGAGCTCTTTTGCAGTTCCTCGAAAGTAGTGTTGGTACTTTTTACTCAGCTCTTTTGCCAAAAAAAGTTCTCTTTGTGGTGCCTCTTGTGCAATTTCAAGCAAAAGTTTTTCTAATCTATGAGGAGATTCATATAAAACCGTCGTAAAGCCATTAAAAAGAGCTTTTTGTAAACCTGCTAAACGAGAATTACCCTTATGGTCTAAAAAGCCAAAAAAGAGCATCTGCGTTTCACAAAACCCACTCGCCACAAACGCAGTAAGTACTGCGTTTGCACCAGGAAGTACATCATATTGCAAATTATGTGCAATACAATATACAACAAGCGCACCTCCGGGGTCGCTCACACCAGGCATTCCTGCATCACTTGCATAGACAACATTTTGTTCAAAAAAAGAGGGATCTAGCTTTTCAACAAAAGATTGTTCATTATGGGAATGTAGAGAAATAAATTCTTGATTTTCTTTAAAGGATGTGTTGTAACGCTCTTTTAAAATATGAATGAGTTTTTTAGTTACGCGAGTATCTTCGCAAAGGAGAGTGTCAGCCTCACTCAAAGCTTCAATAGCTCTAAGTGAGATGTCGCCTATATTTCCAATAGGAGTTGGAACTAGACTTAGCAAGAAAAATTCTTGACTATTTTTTACCGTAACGAGCTTTAAATTTCTCGATACGACCAGCAGTATCAACCATACGCTCTTCACCTGTGAAGAATGGGTGACACTCATTACAGATGTCGATTCTCATCTCTGGTTTTTGGCTTTTTGTTACAAAGCTGTTTCCACATGCACATGTTACAGTACAATCAACTAATTCTGGGTGAATACCTTTTTTCATATCTTTACCTTTTGACACTCGTCGAAGTACGAATATCTATATGTTTTTTAATTCCGTATGGGGGCAGAATTTTGTAAAGCGAATTATATCTAAGTTTTCTTAAATTACAAAAGTATCTTAGAAGCCACTGCCATAGCTGCACTCTCGGAGCGTAGTACCATCGGCGTATCTAAACGAAATACCTCTTGATTTTTCAAAAACTCTTTTTCTTTTAAAGAAAATCCACCTTCACAACCGATAAGCACCGTTTGAAAATCATCTTCACACTCTAACACTTTCGTTGTAAAATCAAATACTTTTGTATCTGGAAAGTCTTTAATGAAAGTTTCAATATTTTTATAAGTTTCAAACTCCATCATCTCTGTACGACCACACTGCTGGTTTGAAGCGTATAAAATCCGCTCATAGCGTTTAAAATCAGGTTTGAAGTTTTTTTGACTTCTATCGCAATAGATAAAAGAGATTTTACTCACACCAATCTCATTCAAACTTGCCAAAACTTTTTCAACAGATTTATTATCAATGACACACCAACCAATGTGAAGCTCTTTTTTTGCTTTTATCTCTAAAACTTTTGTATTGACAAGTTCAAAGAGTGCAGCTCTTGGCTCTATCTCTTCTAACTTGTAAATATAAAGCCTCTCTATCTCATTGGGATTACGAAAACCAAGTTCATCCCCTACTGCGTGACGACGCACTTTTATAAGATACTTAAAATCCTCACCCTTAATGCGAAATCTCTCTTTTCCTGCATCTTCATGTAAAAGATAAATCATACTACGTAAACCACATCCATAAAGAGATAAGCACCACAAGTATAAATTCAATCTGTAAAATTGTTCTTGCAAAAGGCTTATAAACATTAAAAGCATGCTCTTTTGTAGTACTTAAATACTTAAGACCCTTTGCTCGTTTTGCTTCAAGAACTATAAGAATAATTGCTATAACAATCATAACAATATTTTCAATACTAAAAGAGAGGTGTTTTGCCGCCATCATCACAATACCCGTAAAGATAAGTGTTCCAAGTACTGTTATTTCCAAAGGCATTAGGTACAGAGCATTGACACGCTTATATTTGCTAAGATCATTTGAGGATATAAGTATAAAAAGATTTAAAAAAATCACCACTAAAAAACCAACGGCACTCCAACTGTGTAGGGATAAACCCATAGTATACATTTCATTCATAACGAAATTATAGTAAAATATGTCAACGAAAGAAAGAGCAGAGAAAAGGATTGAATAAAATGAGTGTATCCATCGAAGAAGCCTTAGAGTTAATCTATACGCATACAAAACAAAAATCAGTAAAAATCATCCCCATAGAAGAAGCACTTGGAAGTATTCTCGCTGAAACTATTGTTGCAACACACAACTTGCCTCCCTTTGATAATTCTGCAATGGATGGTTATGCCGTCAAAGTCGAAGACTCCAATAAATGTGTAAAAGTTGGATGCACCATTTTTGCAGGTGATAATTTTAATGGAGAACTCCAACATGGCCAAGCACTAAAAATAATGACTGGAGCACGGATTCCCCTTGGAACGCAGTGTATTGTTCCCGTTGAAGAGACAACAGAGTGTCAAGAGGGCATACAACTTCCAGATAATTTAGTAATGTCAAAACATATCCGTCTTAGTGGTGAGGACATCAAAAAAGGTTGTGAATTACTTTTTCATGGTGAAAAACTTGATGCACATAAAATCGCACTTCTTGCTTCGCAAGGAATTTCACATGTGAAAGTTTTCAAAAAACCCCGTGTCGCACTTTTTGCATCAGGAAATGAGCTTAAAATGCACTTTCAACAAGTAGAAGATTACCAACTCTACAACACAAATACGCCAACCCTTCTTTCACGAGCAAAAGAACTTGGATGTGAAGTAGAATTCATTGGTACCGCAGCTGATACACTTGAAGATATCCACGCACACATCAAAAGTGCACTTGATTGTGACATCATTATCACTTCAGGTGGTGTAAGCGTGGGAGATGCAGACTTTACGAAAGAAGCTTTTGGAGCATTTGGGTATAAAATTTTATTTGACAAAGTCGAAATAAAACCGGGAAAACCGACAACATTTGGTACAATTGGAGACAAAGTCATTTTGAATCTTCCAGGCAATCCTATGGCAGCAGCACTCAATTTTGAACTTTTTGGACGAAGCATTATTTACGCTATGAATGGAGCCAAAGCAAAATTTATAAACACTATACAAGCAAAAATGAAAGAAGATTACATTGTACGACCGGGAAGACGTAGTCTTATTCCCGGTTCATTTGACGGTGTGCATTTTGAAGTATGCAACCACTACGCTCCAGGAATGATCTCACCACTTGCATTTTCAAATGCCTTCATTATAGTAGATGCCGATTGTGACATGCTTAAAAAAGAGCAAACAGTCTCCATCATCAGTACAAAATTCAGCTTTGCAAGCGAACGCTTTGCATCCCTTATCTCTTAGAGAAAGCCTAACTCAAGTTTTGCTTCATCACTCATCTTGTTTTGATCCCATGGCGGGTCAAACACTACATCAACCTCAAGTGCTTCAAGTGAATTGTCTTCTATAAGCGATGGAATAGCTTTTACCATATCCACCATAATGCCCGACATAGAACAAGTTGGTGAAGTCAAAGTCATAGTAACTTTACAGCGATTGAGCTTACTCACCGGATCTTTATGGCAATCTACACCATAAATCAAACCCAAATCATAAATATTAACAGGGATTTCAGGATCATAAATCTTTCGTAGTTCCTCAATCACACGCTCTTTTGTCTCTTCTGGGCTAATATCTCGAATATCACTCATGAAAGCTCCTTATATTTCTTTGCATAGGCATAAACTTTTTGTAAAAATGCCTCAAGACTCTTTTGTCGTACAGGAGAGAGATGTTGTATAATGCCGAGTTCTTCCAACTTTTTTGGATCAAACGCTAAAATTTCATCCGGTGTATGCTTGTCAAAAATATCTAAAAGCAAGACAAGCATCCCTTTTGCCATCTCAGAAGAACCTTCAGCACTAAAGAAAATCTTTCCATCACGATAATCAGCCACGAGCCATGCAGGTGAAGCACATCCGACAACAGCAGTCGCATCATTTTTTTGTTCTTCTGGTAAAGTTGTATGCTTTTTTCCCAAATCAAAAATATACTCAAATTTAGCATTCACATCATCAAAAAGATCCAAATCATCTTTATATTCGGCTATTTTTTCTTCAATTGTCATTATAATGCTCCTCACTCATTCAAAACTGTATGTGCACAATTTTCACAGGTATCTATACACTCTAGTATTGTCGCACCATAATAAGCGCGCTCAAATGCCACATGAATCTCTTCTCGCATAGTAGTATCAACAACTGCATCGATCATCTCATTTGCAAAGGCCATAATAAGCATTTTTTTTGCCTCTTGGTGTGCAATACCACGCGATTGCAAATAAAAGAGTTGTGCTTCATCAAGTTCTCCTATGGTTGAACCATGGCTCGCCTCGACATCATCTATGTAAATTTCAAGCTGCGGTTTACTCACCATATATGCACCATCATTGAGTAAAATTGCCTGCGAATTTTGATGTGCTACTGTCTGCTTTCCTGTAGGTTCTATTTTGATAAGAGCATCAAAAATACCACGTGCATGGTCTTGTAAGATTGTTTTAGCTTTTTGGGTACTTCCTGTACTTGCTCCAACATGCATAATTTTTGAAACTGTTCCTCTTTGGGTATGCTCACCTTTTGCAAACAAGAGATGCTCTGCGTTTATATTCGCATCTTTTTGTAGGTTTGCTTGAAAAAGCTGTAAGCCACTGCCATCACCAAAATCAAAAGTGCGAAGAGTCAAGGAAGCATCCTCTTCTAAATTATAGCAATGTGAAAAAAGAGACACATACCCATTTTCGTGCAAGGTTTGGCTTTTTACGAGTTCAAGCGAAGCATTACGAGCAAGGAAAATATCACTTCCACTTAGAACAAAAGAGCCCTCAGCCTCTAATGCAAAAAATGTTTCTGTAACCGTAACATCAACATTCTCTTGAACAAAAAGAGCTGTTCTATAAGAGAGAAGTCGCTCTTTTTTCGTAAAACGGTGTTCTATATGGAGTGCTACATTTTTGTCACACCGGATGGATATAATCTCAGGATTAAGAAGATGCCCCATATAATAAAGCGGATCAAAATGATTTGCATCAGGAACAATATCTTGTGCATAGGCAATTGTCACTCCTGCAAATCTTGGCATAGCAGTAATCACACCATCAGTAATTACCAAATGCTCACTCTGTGTAATTGTCTCTTTATTTGCTATAAAACGCGTCCACGGTCGCTGCAGTAAAGAAACAATGTCAAAGTAGCGGTACTCTTCATTTTTTTTATTTGGAAGACCGACTCTTTTAAGACACTGTAGCGCCAACAAATCTTCATTCGTAATGCTACTTAGTGCCTCTTCTAGTCTTCTCTTTTCAAATGTAAGCGGTTTCATCACGATTCCTCAAGAGCACCGTATCCGGTCTCTTCTAACTCAGCTACGAGTTCCGATCCAGCAGTTTTAATAATCTTGCCATCTTTTAAAACATGTACATAGTCTGGTGCAATATAATCAAGAATACGACTATAATGCGTAATGATTAGGAAGGTTCTTTTACCATCTTTCATCCTATTAATCCCCTCACTCACAGCTCGAAGTGCATCAATATCAAGACCAGAATCAATCTCATCAAGAATAATAAAATCAGGTTCAAGCATCATCATCTGTAGTGTCTCATTACGCTTCTTTTCGCCACCTGAAAAACCCTGGTTGAGAGAACGGTTGAGCATCTCTGGTTTCATACCAAGTTCTACCACCAGTTTTTTTGCTGCTCGTAAGAATTCCGCTGCGTTTAGCTCCTCTAAGCCTTGAAACTTTCGTTTTGCATTGACAGCTGTACGTAAGAAGTAAGCATTATTAACACCAGGCACTTCAACAGGGTTTTGAAAACTCATAAAAATTCCCTCTAAAGCCCGCTCTTCTGGTTCCATTGAGACAATATCTTTGTCTTTATAGCGTATGTTCCCCTTCGTTACTTCTATATCATAATGCCCAACAATAGCTTTGGAAAGTGTTGATTTTCCCGCACCGTTTGGACCCATAATAACATGAACTTTTCCTGCTTCAAGTGAAAGGTTTAAACCCTTTAAAATCTCTTTTTCACCAATTTTTGCATGTAAATCTTGTATATCCATAATATTGTTACTCATCCTACACTTCCTTCTAATGTCAAATTCAATAGCGCTTTTGCTTCTACAGCATACTCCATAGGGAGTTTGTTAAATACCTCTTTACAAAATCCATGAACAATCATATTCACAGCATCCTCTTCACTAATGCCCCGCTGACGCAAATAGAACAACTGTTCATCACTAATTTTTGTTGTTGTAGCCTCATGCTCCACCTGTGCACGAGCATTTTTATTTTCAAGATAAGGAAAAGTGTGAGCTCCACACTTATCGCCTATCAACAGCGAATCACATTCACTGTAATTACGGGCATTGCTTGCTTTACCTGCAATTTTCACTAAACCTCTATAAGTATTTTGCCCTTTCATAGCAGAGATACCCTTAGAGATAATGGTCGAGTTTGTATTTTTGCCTAAATGGATCATTTTTGTACCGGTATCTGCCTGTTGCGCAAGGGTTGTGACCGCAACGGAGTAAAACTCTCCTGTACTGTTGTCCCCTTGTAAAATACAACTTGGATACTTCCAGGTAATAGCAGAACCAGTTTCTACCTGTGCCCATGAAATTTTGGAATTTTCTCCCTTACAAAGGGCTCGCTTAGTAACAAAATTGTAAATGCCACCCTTACCGTTTTCATCTCCTGGATACCAGTTTTGGATAGTAGAGTATTTAATCTGGGCATCTTTCATCACAACAAGTTCCACAACTGCTGCGTGAAGTTGATTTTCATCTCGTGTTGGAGCAGAACACCCCTCATTGTAACTCACAAAACTTCCCTCATCTGCCACAATCAAAGTTCTCTCAAACTGTCCGGTATTTAAAGCATTAATGCGAAAATATGTGCTAAGCTCCATTGGACAACGCACCCCTTTTGGAATATAAACAAAAGTTCCATCTGTAAAAACAGCAGAATTAAGTGCCGCATAAAAATTATCATTCATAGGTACAACTGAAAACATGTATTTTTGCACTAATTCTGGATAGTCTCGAATTGCCTCAGAAATAGAGCAAAATATAATGCCATGTTTTTGAAGCTCATCTGTATAAGTCGTTTTTACAGAAACAGAATCCACAACAGCATCCACAGCTATGCCTTGGAGTTGATTTTGCTCTTCAAGAGGAATACCCAACTTTTTATAGGCATCTAAAATTTTAGGATCGACTTCATCAAGGCTACTTGGAGCCTGTTTTGGTGCAGAAAAATAAGAAATTGATTGGTAATCTATAGGCTCATAAGTCACATGACCCCAATGTGGTTCTTGCATTGTCTGCCATTTTTTATATGCTTGCAGTCGTAAATCAAGCATCCACGAAGGTTCTTCTTTTTTTGCAGATATAAAACGAATAACATCTTCACTGAGTCCCGGAGGAACTGTATCGGCTTCTATATCTATCTCAAAACCGATCTCATACTCACCAGAGACTGCTTTGTTTAGCTCTTCTTGTGCCATATTGCATCCTTCTATAAAATTCTATTCTCTACAGTTTCATTTTATCACTCAAAGATTAAAAAATCATAAGAAGATTTTTATGCTACACAGATAAAGGATTCGTAAAAGTTTTTCCCTCTTGTAACTTTGTCACTAAATTTGCATCATTAAAATCAGCAAGAACTGCCTCTGAGAAGACAATATCTTTTAATTCTAGCCTCCCCATGAGTTTAGAATGTGCATCTTCTTTAAAACATTGTGCATATCCTGTCTCTGTCTCATGCACTATAACACTATGGAGTTTGACCTCTTTTTCTCCATTTACCATTGTAGTAAGGGAGAGTAATCGCTCTATCATCAAAAATATTACACGAGAAAATTGCTCCGCTGAAGGCGATACAGGAAGCTCTACCCAGCGTGCAGAGTGCTTTTTCATATCACGCAGATACGCTACATCATCTCCACTCCAAAGAGTAATGGCATGGTCAAAACTCTCAACCAAATCCTTCATATTTTGCTTCATTAAGCCAAAGTCATAGACCATCTGTCCATTATCTAGGAAGTTGGATTCAAAAAGTAACTCTACCTTGTAAGAGTGTCCATGCACAGAGCTGCGACACT
>CAYRVR010000022.1:19704-25848 GCA_964427835.1 uncultured Sulfurimonas sp.
GATTCAAAAAGTAACTCTACCTTGTAAGAGTGTCCATGCACAGAGCTGCGACACTTAACACTTGAACAACCACGGACAATATGTGCATTTTCAAACTTAAACAGTTTTCTAATAATCATCTAAACTCCTTTATTTTCATCCCAGATTCGAATGTGCAGGCGATCAGAAAAGTTATACCCTTTTGCCTTACAAAACTCTATAAGGGGTTCTGTATTTGCTTCCACTTCTGCTTTTGATCCACCAAGAGGCATACAATAGACTTTAGTATTTGGTGCATGGTTGCAGATGCTCTCTATCTCATCTTCAAGCGCTAAATTAATAGAATCCCGGTCAATAGAGAATTTAAAAAAAGCATCTTTTGCATGAGAGGCGATGTTGAAAATAACATCCCCACGCACACGTTTAGAAAAAGGCTCTCCTGAATTTTCCAACTTAACAGAAAGTGCATAGACACACTCTTTATAAATTGGATATTTTTCAAAATCAACATTCAATGAACCGTTTGTTTCAAAGGTTATCTGATGTCCTCTGGCGTGAAGTGCTTCTAAAAATTCCACAAAAAGAGGTTCATTTGCATAAATCAGAGGCTCACCACCTGTCAAAACGATATCCACTGCGTTTGGAAGTTCATACAACTCTAAAACAGCTAAAAGTTCTTCTACTTTTGTAACGGGAGCCCAGCTGTGTGAAAAATGCTCTTTATTGACAGCATAGACAGTATCACAGCCAATGACCACCGCACCATCAGTAGCCTCTTCACTACACCCAAAACCTTCACAACGCATATTGCAACCGCCAAAACGGAAAAAAAGACTTGGCGTACCTACATATCTGCCTTCACCTTGTATGGAATAGAAGTGTTCAACAAGATAAATCATCCACCTGTCTCATAAAAAGCGCGGTTTGAGATTTCATCCTCTTCTCCTCCCCAACGATTCTTTTCCGGTTTATTTTTAACAACTTCTTTTAAAACAAGTGCTGCGGTTTTAATATCACCCTTTTTAATTGATTCTGCAATGCTCATCGCCTCATCAAAATAGAGACAAGGAATAAGATGTCCCTCAGCAGTCAAGCGAATACGGTTACACTGCTTACAAAAATCATCTCCATAAGGTTCAATAATGCCAAAACGGTAGCCATCATCCATACGAAAATATTTTGAAGGAGACGCCCCATCATACCCCTCAGCTACAAAATTATACTTTTGCGCTAATTTTTCAAGAACCTCTTTTGCTGAAAGTTTTGCGATACCCGCTTTTGCATATTTATTTTCCATATATTCAATAAAACGTATAGTCATACCACGCTCTTTTGAATACTCTAAGACATCAATGATATCGTCGGCATTCATATTTTTCATAGGCACCATATTGACTTTTACTTTTAAACCAACTTTGAGTGCCTCATCTACACCTTCTAAAACATTTTTTAAAACATCTTTTCCGGCGATTGCCTGTGCAACTTCTGGTTTAAGCGTATCAATACTAACATTAATGCGTTTAAGCCCTGCCTCTTTGAGTCTTTTCGCTGCACCTTTGAGTAAAAAGGCATTGGTTGTCATTGCCAAATCTATAGAGGGTTCGTAGTCATAAATCATTTTAATGAATGTATCTAAATCTTCACGTAAGAGTGGTTCCCCACCTGTTATACGGATTTTTTTTACACCCTCATCAATGGCAACTTTCATAAATTCAAAAAGTTCTTCAAAAGTCAGAAGATTTTCCTGTGGAACCCATGAGAATGGCTTTTCAGGCATACAGTACTGGCATCTAAAATTACACCGTTCTGTCACTGAAACACGAAGATAATCTACTACTCTATCATAACTATCAATAAGCATATTCTATCCTTTTAAGTAAGCCCATTATACAAAAATATTTATAATTTATTCTTAGTATCTACGTATATTTCAACGGTTGAAGCTATGATATCATGAAGTGCTTTTTTATCTTTTCTATAAAATGGTGTTAGTAGTCCCAAAAGAATGGTTGCTGAAAATAAAAAAGCCACAAAACGAATAAAAGCTCGAAATATGCCTATTTTTTCATGCGTTGTATCATCAACAACCATAATATCATATGCTTTTTTCCCCGGTGTTTGTCCAAATTTTGCAATAAGCACTGCATAAATAATGCCATACATTGTAACGCCAACAAGTGGTGCTAACTGGGATGATTGAAAATCATCTTTTCCTCCCATGACTACATAAGTTAAAAAATATAAAATAGGGGCATAAATCATAAACATATCTGTAATAAAAGCTTTAATTCTATCAGGATAAGAAGCATAGTGTAAAGTTTCTTGTTTATGCTGCGTTTGTGTATGTTTTTTTTGTTTTTTTAGGTCTCTAAATCTCATAAAGAAAGTATAGCAAGAAAAAGTTTAAAGTAATTACTTTAAGGGGGAGTTTTAGAATGCCCTTAGGCACTCTAGGAGAGAGAAAGATTAATGTAAATCTTTCCACACCTCTTTTTTCCAAAGAATAGCAAAAATTGCAAAGATAAACATGTAAATCAATACATTTTTACCAACTTCTTCACGTACATGACGTTTAGAGTCACCTACATTCTCAAGATGTTCAATCACTTTATCCGCAGCATCTGCAGTTACACCAACACGTGGCATAGCAGTCCCTTTAAGATAGTTTTGAGGATTTTCCACAAAAGTTTTAATGTAATGCTCACCACGTGAACGGATATACATACTTAAATCTGGTGGTAATGTTCCCAAGTATTTTGTTAAAGCATCTTGATAATCAAGTACTTTTGCTTCAAAAGCTAACTCATCTTGTTTATGTTTAAATGTCGGTTTTTCACCAATTTGTGTCCATGGAGCATGGATTTTACCATCTAATTCATACGGATAATGGATAGCATGACATCTACCACATGCTGTCTCAAACGCCATATCTGGAGTAAGTTTATCTTTTGGTACCGCAATAGATTGTAAATATGCAACCATATCTGCAACTTCTTGCGCTTTATCACCACCTGCTCCATAAAATTCTGGCATTGGGAATGTTTTTCCGCTTTTTGCATTATATTTATGATCAAGCATCAAAGCATGTGCAGGATTATTAATCAATGCAGCTAAAAATTTTGCATCAAACACAACACCTGCGTTTGATAAATCTGGTGGATTCACACCATAAGATTGCGCAGCAGTTACAGGATCCATTGGAGCTGCAAGACCTGCTACCTTAATACCATGACAACCAGTACATGCACCAGCTCCCATTACTAAATCTTTACCACGGGTAGCATCACCCTTTTTTGTAAGTGCCGGTAAATCTTTGTATGCAAAGCCTTCACTCTCAAAATGTTTATGCATATGAGAGTGAGCAAATGGCTCAACTAAGTAGTACGTTACAAGAGTAAACGTTGTTACAATCGCTAATATAAATAATTCTTTCACTGTTTACTCCTTAAGCTTTTTTTTCAAATGCTGTAATAAATGGCAAAATAATCCATAAACCAATGAATGTTATTGCCGCATAAAAACCAATCGTACTAAATACACCTTCTGGTGGTACTTTACCCATTGCCGTTAGAACAATCATGTCAATAAGCATTGCCCAGAACCAATATTTAAACAGACCACGACGTGATGCAGGAACTGCGTTTGGACTTCTATCTAAAAATGGTAAGAAGAAGAAAATCACTTGTGCAAAAGCAAAGGCAATAAGACCAACATTTGTAGAAAATGGACGTAAAATCTCATAAGACCATAGGAAATACCACTCAGGATAAATATGTGTCGGAGTTTTTAAACCATTTGCAGGGTCAAAGTTCACCGGATCCATAGCAAAATCATAATGGAAAAATACAAGATAGAAAAAGAAAATAAGATAAATTCCAACTACCATCATATCTTTTGACATAAAATCATTCACAAATGCAATAACTTTAGAATCTTTTTTATTTCCAGCTTTATATTTTGCTGCTTCTGCTTCAAAATCAATCTCTTCACCATCTTGGTTATTAACATGCGGAATACGAAGTGATCCAAAGTGTAAAGCAATAAGCCCAATAATCGCTAATGGAATAAGCAATACATGAAGCATAAAGAAACGATTTAAGAATGCTTGTGCAGGAACATAATCCCCACGGATCCACTCAACTAAACCATCCATATGTAATCCACCCATACTAAAGAGGTTTGTAATAACCATACCAGCCCAGTAAGACATTTGTCCCCATGGAAGCATATAACCAGAAAAAGCTTCTGCTGAGAATGCCACAAAAAGAAGCATACCTGAGATCCAAATCATCTCACGGCCCTTTTTGTATGAACCATAATAGATACCCGTAAACATGTGGATATAAATTACCAAAAAGACAACTGATGCCGCAACACCATGTACATGTCTCCATAGCCAACCATAGCCAACTTCTTGCATAATTGTATAGTTTACACTATCAAATGCCAAGTTCACATTTGGTTGATAATACATCAATAAAAATATTCCAGAAATTAACAACAGACCAAAAGTGATAGCCAAAACCATCCCCATTGCCCATAAAAAGTTAATATTTTTTGGAATCCAATACTCCGTTGCCAAAACACGACGGAGAGTATCAACAGCTAAACGTTGATTCAACCAGTCATGTAGACTTGTAGCCTTTGTAAAATGTGCCATCTATCTTCCTTTACTTATACTTTAAGTGTTACGCCATCGGCGAGCATTTTTTCATATTCTGGTGATGATTCACCCAAGACAATTTTCATACCATCCACTTTAAAAGGAGGAATATCAAGGCCACGTGGTGGTGGAGATTTCGTTACCATACCAGTATCATCATACATACCACCATGACATGCACAAAGGAAATCTTTTGTATCAGGACGGTATCCTGGAATACAACCAAGGTGTGTACAAAGACCTACACACACGAGAAAATAATCCTCTCCAACTTTAATAAGACGTTTCTTATCCATTGCTGCAGTAGATTTTCCAGTGAGTTGGCTCATATTTTTATCTTCTGAAGCAAGCATCTCTTTTGATTGCTTCAGTACAAAAATAGGCTTTCCACGCCACTTTTCTACTACTAATTCATTCTCTTTATATGCAGACATATCAAGAGTTGTAAAACCAGCTGCTTTAACGCTTGGTAACGGATCCCATGAACGCTTCATTGCATACAAAGAAGCTACCGCACCAACACCTGCTACAGCACCAAATGCTTTTCCCATAAAACCTCTACGGCTACTATTTTTCATATTTCTCACCTGTTGTGAATTTTCAGTCCTTATTATATACCAAATAAGTTTTAATTAATTATAAATTTAAGTTTTCTTTTATAAAAGCGGATAATTTGTTACTTTTTGGGTGAATTTTCTCATATTTGATCGTTTCAATGCGAGATAATATGTTGTGTAATACTTCCCTATCGTAATTATAAATAATAGGTACACCGAGGGATTCAAAAAGTTGAATAAAATCTCGTGTATAATCTTCTCGTTGGAAATATATAGGCTTTGCTCCACTTACGAGCGAATCTAAAACAGCCTGAGGTGATGCAGTAAGAAGAATTTTTGAGTGTTTAATCATTGTGTCATACTCTTCAAATTCAAAATGATTCGGAAACTTCTTTTGCAACATTGCTTCATAATCTAAAAAATAATAAAACCCAAGTTGTAAATATGGATGCAAATCTTCGATAAAGTCAAAATGTTTTTCTAGATCTTTTTCATAATCATCATCGCCGAAGAAGTAGCTCAACTCTATGTTTTTTTCAAAATCTCCAAAATATTTTTCATCAACTACAATAGTATTACAAACCCCCTCACCTTTTAAATAGGGTGAAATCAAAAACTCATTGTCTGCCTTTCTATCATTTATATCATCACTTACACGTATAAAAGTAGAGAAATAGTTTCGCATATCCTCTAACATTATAGGATTTGCCTCATCTGAATCAAAAAGAAGCTTATCACCATTATCTGCAATTTGCGGAATATTACGCACCACATCAATTCCTACACTCTTTTGTATGCCAAAGTCCCGTGCTACTTGTGCTATTCTATAGTCACTTGTAAGTAAAGTTATATCTTCATCTTGCAATAAATTCATAATGGCAGCAGCCCTACGAAACCTATCAAGTCCTATTCTGTGCCCTGTATGGACATAGTAAAATGTTCTCA
>CAYRVR010000023.1:0-25563 GCA_964427835.1 uncultured Sulfurimonas sp.
CATTACATAAAAGAAAAAAATTCTTCTCTTAAAAAAGTTATTCACATTGTGAATAGTTTAAAGAGGAGAGAGCAACATCTTTAAAATCAACATGACTATATATATGATAACTTCTATCATATAAATCAAACTCTAGTTCGCTAGCATGGAGTAACAATCGTGTAGCACCTGATGTTTGAATTCTCTCTTGGGGAGACAAAACTCTATCTAAAAATTTTATAATATTTTCTTGACTCTGCCCATAAATAGGATCACCAACAATTGGATGTTTCACGTGAAACAAATGGACACGTATTTGATGCTGTCTTCCGGTATGTGGAGAACACTCCACAAGCGTCATATCACTATCTGGAAAATATTCTAGTGGCACAAAATCTGTCTTTGATGCTTTTCCCCTATCATCCACTTTAACGACCATTCGTACCAAAGCACTTTGGGCTTGTGTACGTAAAAGTGGAGCCTCCACACACATAGCCTCTTTAAAATGACCATGAACAAGTGCAAGATACTTTTTCTTCATCTCACGTTCTTGAAACATCATTTTAATATCTCTTTCACTTTTTTTATTCTTTGCACAAAGAACTAAACCACTTGTTTCTTGATCAATCCTATGAGCAATGTTTGCATCACGCCCAAACTGATACTTTAATTCATCAATAAGAGAATAAGGTGTCTTTTTCGTTTGAGGATGAATAAGTACTCCACTTGGCTTATCAAACACAACAAATTCTTCCTCTTCAAAAGTAGGTTGTAAACCTTTAGTTATTGGCTCAAAATATATAAATTCAAATTCACCCTCAATTTCACCTGCCGTTTTGAGCATCTTTTCACCATTGACCAAAACTCTTCCTTTAGATATAAAGCGCTGCGCCTCTCTTTGGGAGTAACCAAGTTCATTCATTAAATATAAAAAAGCTTTCTGCTTCTTCTCAACATACATTTTTTTCTTTACAAAGGGCAAAATTCACTTCCTATTTAATCAGTTCTTTACAATATATTATGTACAATAAACACACTTTAGGGCATCTCTAAAAACCCTAATATTTTTCAGCATTATAGCAAAGATGTAAACGCAGCAGTTACACGAAAGATATCAACTCTTTTAGAGATCTCCTTATACAAATTTTATAACTCTACAAAGGCAAATAGATGATTGATAGATATTCACGTGAAGAGATGGCTTCAAAATGGACATACCAAGCAAAATACCAAGCTTGGCTTGATGTTGAAAAAGCTGTAGTAAAAGCATGGGCAAGACTTGGAAAAATACCACAAGAAGATGCAGATAAAATTGTAAAAAATGCAACATTTGACATCAAACGTATAGATGAAATAGAAGCAGTAACACGCCATGATCTCATTGCGTTTACAACTTCTGTCGCTGAATCATTAGGTGAAGAGTCTCGTTGGTTTCACTATGGTATGACAAGTTCAGATACAATTGATACAGCAGTAGCACTCCAAATGCGTGACTCTCTACAACTTATCATTGAAGATGTAAAAATGATTATGGAATCCATAAAAAAGCGTGCCTTTGAGCATAAAATGACACTTATGGTTGGACGTTCACATGGTATTCATGGAGAGCCTATTACCTTTGGTCTTGTACTTGCTGTATGGTATGATGAAATGAGACGCCATCTTGAAAATCTCGAACAAACAATGGAAGTCATCTCAGTAGGACAAGTCAGTGGAGCGATGGGTAACTTTGCACATGCACCTTTAGAACTTGAAGAGTACACATGTGAAGAGTTAGGTCTCAAACCTGCACCCGTTTCAAACCAAGTTATACAACGTGACCGCTATGCACGTTTAGCAACTGCACTAGCACTTATGGCATCCTCTATAGAAAAATTCGCTGTACAAGTAAGACACTGGCAAAGAACAGAAGTTTATGAGTGTGAAGAGTACTTTGCAAAAGGACAAAAAGGTTCTTCTGCTATGCCGCATAAACGCAACCCAATCCTTACAGAAAACATTACAGGTCTTGCAAGAATGATACGTGCTTATGCAACACCAGCTATGGAAAATGTAGCACTCTGGCATGAGCGTGATATTTCCCACTCATCTACTGAACGTTTTTGGCTACCTGACTCTTTCATCACCTCTGATTTTATGCTCCACCGTATGAATAACGTTATAGCTAACCTAACTGTATATCCGGAAAATATGATGAAAAATCTCAATCTAACAGGTGGACTTGTTTTTTCTCAACGTGTTTTACTTGAACTTCCACTCCAAGGTGTAAGCCGTGAAGATGCTTACAGAATTGTACAAAGAAATGCTATGAAAGTATGGGAAGAGATCCAGCAAGGAAGAGCAACAACAAACGAAAAAGGAGAGTCTCTCTACCTCAATCATCTGCTAGCGGATGAAGAGTTAAGAAGTAAACTTTCAGAAGAACAAATTCGTGAATGTTTTAATTATGATTACTACACAAAAAATGTAGATAATATTTTTAAAAGAGTATTTAAACAGTAAAGATTGAGTGAGTTTTTATGTATATAAAAACTCACACGATTATCGACATTTTCTAGATGTAACAAATACGAAAACTTTCTAACTTTTTTCCCAAATTTAATGTTTTATAGATAAAACTTTCGATAAAATCAAATACATTTATAGACAAAAAATTTGTAACTTTTTATATAACTATTTTCCAAATATTTATGTAAAAATTTTCAACACAACACTAGATTAGGACGCATTGTATGATAACAGTTATAAAACGAAATGGAAGAACAGAACCTCTTGATATTTCCAAAATCCAAAAATATACTTCTGCTGCTGTAAAAGGTTTGGCAAATGTCAGCCAAAGTGAACTTGAAGTTGATGCACAGATTCACTTTAGAGATGGTATAACATCAAAAGAGATTCAAGAGACACTCATAAAAACTGCTGTAGATAAAATTGACATTGATGCTCCTAACTGGACCTTTGTAGCTTCAAGACTCTTTCTCTTTAATCTCTATCATCAGGTAAATGGTTTTACAGGGTATTGCAAACTTGAAAAATACTTTGAAAAGGGTGAAAAAGAGGGACGAATTTTACTTGGTCTCAAAGAGATGTATGACCTTGATGAACTTGAAAAACACATCAAACCCGAACGTGATTTACAATTTAATTATCTTGGTATTAAAACGCTCTATGACCGTTATTTGATTAAAGATAAAAATGCACAACCTATCGAGTTGCCACAACATATGTTTATGGCTATAGCAATGTTCCTTGCACAACGTGAAGAGAATCGCCAAGAGTGGGCGATAAAATTTTATAACATGATTAGTAAATTTGAAGTTATGCTCGCAACCCCAACGCTCTCAAATGCAAGAACACCACGACACCAACTCTCTTCGTGTTATATAGGTTCTACACCTGATAATATCGAAGGTATATTTGATGCTTACAAAGAGATGGCAATGCTTTCAAAATTTGGTGGAGGTATCGGCTGGGACTGGACACAGGTTCGATCAATGGGTTCTTTCATTGATGGACATAAAAATGCAGCAGGCGGAACAATTCCATTTCTAAAAATTACAAATGATATTGCCATTGCAGTTGACCAACTTGGCACAAGAAAAGGGGCTATTGCTGTTTATTTAGAACCTTGGCACATAGATGTAAATGACTTCTTAGACCTTAAGAAGAATTCTGGAGAAGAGCGTCGTCGTGCACATGATCTCTTTCCTGCAATGTGGCTCAATGACCTCTTTATGCAAAGAGTACAAGAAGATGCCATCTGGACACTCTTTGATCCTTATGACACAAGAGAATTGACTAATCTTTACGGAGAAGCATTTAACAAACGTTATATTGAATTAGAACAGGACGAATCACTTATAAAAGAGAAAATCAAAGCAAAAGATTTATGGAAAAAGATTTTAACATCTTATTTTGAGACAGGTTCACCATTTTTATGCTTTAAAGATAATGCAAACCGTGCAAATCCAAATGATCACTTTGGTGTTATACGTAGTTCAAATCTTTGTACAGAGATTTTTCAAAATACACAACCCAATCACTATAAAATAAAGTTTATTTTTGAAAATGGTGAGAGTGTTAGTTATGAAGAAAATGAACTCGTCAAGGTAGATAGTGGCATTGAAAAACCTGCAAAAAAAGTAACGGCACTTGACTCACTTGGTGGAATGCAAATTTTTGTTGTAGAGAAAGAAAAAATTGATGGTGCAACAGCTGTTTGTAACCTTGCCTCAGTTAATCTCTCTAAAATAAACACAAAAGAAGATATTGACAGAATTGTACCTGTAGCCATCCGATGTTTGGATAACGTTATAGATCTTAATTTCTACCCTGTTGAGAAAGTAAAACGTACAAACATCCGAAGCCGCTCTATTGGTCTTGGTGTTATGGGTGAATCCCAAATGCTTGCAGAAGCAAAAATCATGTGGGGATCACAAGAGCACTTCGACAAAATAGATGAAGTCATGGAAGCTATCTCTTTTAATGCTATTTCCGCCTCATCTGACCTTGCAGTTGAAAAGGGAGTATATCCTGAATTTGAAGGAAGCAAGTGGAGCAGAGGAATTATGCCTCACGATCACGCAAACGCAGAGGTAGTCAATCTTGTTGACAGAGGCGGTCTTTTTGCTTCAACGTATGAATGGGATGCACTCCGTGCAAAAGTAAAAAAACAGGGAATGAGAAATGGTTACCTTATGGCCATTGCACCTACAAGTTCCATCTCTATACTTACGGGAACAACACAAGCTATAGAGCCTGTATTTAAACGCAAGTGGTCAGAAGAGAATCTCAGTGGACTCATTCCTGTTGTAGTACCAAATCTTTCACCAGATACATGGAGCTACTATACACCTGCGTATGAGTTAAACCAGACAATACTTATAAAAGCAGCTGCTGTAAGACAAAAATGGATAGATCAAGGACAATCACTTAATATTTTTATTACTCTCGATAAAGCAAGTGGACGTTACCTAAACGAAATTTATATGCTTGCATGGAAGCTAGGGCTTAAATCTACATACTATCTACGTTCACAATCTCCTGAAATGGCAAATGATGTAGAAGATAGATCTATGGAGTGTGTAGGGTGCCAATAAAATGAAACCCCTCTCCCAAACGCAACTCAAAACGTTTTTAGAACGTTTTGACAATTTTAAAGATGCAGAATTACGCTCTTTAGAAATTCTCTCTGCAACACAAATGCAACTCACTCTAGCAATACAAGACAGAGCAAGAGATTTTGACTGGATAACTCTTTCACTCCTTTTTTCAGGTGTAACAGATGCAAAACTTCCCCAAGAAAAGCAACTCCAATTTATAAATACCGATGAGGGAATTAGCATATTTTATGATAACGCTGCGTTTGCTTTTGCAATTGGAGCGTGCTATAATATCTCAACAGTTAAAAACTCCATATTTTATATACTTTGTGAAAATATAAAATACAAAGAGGGTTTGTTTTAAAGGATACAGAGATGGTTTATAAAGTTGTAAGTGAAATACTAGGTTTTCCAGAGACGAAAGAGATTACAATAAAGTCTATTGATGAACTTTTTTCTACAATGGCAGATGTGAAAAATGAAAATATATCTTTTACGCTCGTAAATCCCTTTTTACTTCGAGAATATGCTTTTGATCTCCCTTTAGATATGAAAAATTTACTTGAAATTAATGATGCGAGTAATATTAGCGTTTATAACATTTTACTTATCCAAAAACCTCTTGAAAAATCAACCATCAATTTTTTAGCGCCTATCATAGTAAATAATGACAACAAAAAAGTAGCACAAATTGTCCTTGAACCAAAAAAATATCCTGATTTTGGTATGGTAGAAACAATTGAATCATTCAAATCAGAAAAGTAATCAATTGGAACTAAAGTAGCACTTTAATTGATCATTACACTATATAATTGCGTTTAAAAAAGGAGTCAACATGAGAGTTGTATGTCCACACTGCTTTGCAGTAAACAATGTTCCACAAAAAGAGAGTTATAAAAAGGCAAATTGTGGAAAATGTAAGCGTTCACTATTAGATACAAAACCTATCGAATTAACAGCAGCTAATTTTGATGAAGTTATCGTAAACAGTGATATTCCTGTTATTGTAGATTTTTGGGCACCATGGTGCGGACCGTGTAAAATGATGGCGCCAAATTTTGAAAGAGCTGCCACTTCATTTCCATTAAAAGCACTTTTTGCCAAAGTAAATACAGAAAATGAGCAACAGCTTGGTGCACGTTTTAATATCCGCAGTATTCCAACCATCATCGTCTTTAAAAATGGACAAGAAGTGGAAAGAGTAAGCGGTGCCCTTGATGTTACATCACTGAGCAATCTCGCTTCAAAATACGCTCTGTAACTATTTTATATACGAGCAGCAATAGTCAGTCACACTTTTGATTTTCAAATCAAAGGAGGCATTTGCTGCTACTTCGAAAGTTTCTGGTGTATGCAGAGTTTTCCACTCTTCGCCCGGAAGTTTCACATCCAATTCACCACTCATTATTTCCATAATCTCTTTATCATTTGTATTAAACGTATATTCACCTGGAAGCATGATACCTAAAGATTTTAATGAACCATCACTCAGTATAATGCTGCGACTTGTTACTTTTCCATCATAATAGATATTTGCCTCTTTTACAACTGTTACATTTTCAAATTTTGACATATATATTCCTCATTTATTTTTTAAAATAATAGCTAAAATTTTATGATTTTAGTCGGATACGTTGTGAATGTGTGATTGCAACTGCCATTGCATCAGAAATATCCAAAGGTTTTATCTCTTTTTTAATATTTAAAAGACGTTTTACCATAAACGCAACCTGTTCTTTTTGTGCCTTTGCCTTTCCTGTAAGTGCTTTTTTAACCTGTAATGCCGTATATTCATGAAACTGTCCAAATTCTTGGAGTAGTTTTAACATAATGGCACCACGAAATTGGGCTAATTTAATCGTTGTTGCAGGATTATGTGCATAAAAAATATCTTCCATCGCAACTTCATCAATAGTGTGTTTTTGAAAAATTTGCTCTATTGCTTCAACCATTTGTGGTATTTGAAATTGTAAATTTTCTGCTTTCATTTTAATAAGTCCGGCTTCAACCAATGAAATTTTGCCATTTTCAAGTGAAATTAACGCATATCCCATATTTCTTGTTCCCGGATCTATCCCCAATATTGTCATATTTTTCCATTTTCTATTAAATTCTGATGTTACACACTATAATGAGCAAAGTCAATTAAACTGACAAATTATACCAAAAAGAGTACTTCTTCACATAGGTAAATTTTAGTTATTCACATTGTTTTAACCCCATTTTATGCTATAGCATTGTATTATTCACATTAAGAACATACAAAAAAGGTAATATGTGAATATAGGTCAAGAAGTATTAAAAACACTCAAAGATGAGATAAGTGAACTTGAATATAACAGATATATCAGACATCTCGTTTATGATGCCAAAAAATCAACCGCCCAAAGAGCAATATTTTATGCACCCAATGCTTTAGTAGTTAATTGGATTAAAAATAAATACAGTGATAAACTCGTACACCTCTTTGAAATCAAAAATGGAACAAAAGTTGATATTCAAATCACCCTTAAAAATAAAGTAGAGACAAAAAAAGCAAAAAAGATTACAGAGGTAAAACAAAACTCCTCTCTTTTAAACCAATCGCACTCATTTGACAACTTTATGGTAGGTGGCTCAAACCAATTTGCTTATGCTGCTGTAAAAAGTGTCAGTGAAAATGCTGGAAAAGTTTACAATCCTCTTTTTATTTATGGTGGTGTTGGTCTTGGAAAGACACATCTTATGCAGGCTGCCGGAAATGTGTTTCAAAATGAGGGAAAAGTAGTCATTTACACAACAGTAGAGCAGTTTTTAAATGATTTTATCCGCCATGTCCGTAACAAAACCATGGAACGTTTTCAAGAGAAGTATAGAAAATGTGATGTTTTGCTTATTGATGATATCCAATTTTTATCCAACAAAGAGGGAATCCAAGAGGAATTTTTCCATACATTTGAAGCCCTTAAAAGTAGAGGCAAACAGATAATTCTTACAGCAGATAAACATCCCAAAAAAATAGGCGGTCTTGAGGCAAGATTACAAAGCCGTTTTGAATGGGGACTTGTAGCTGACATTCAGCCACCAGAACTTGAGACAAAAATTGCCATAATCAAGAAAAAATGTGAAATAAACAAAGTAAAACTTTCCGAAGATATTGTCAATTACATTGCTACTGTTATTGACAGCAATGTACGTGAAATAGAGGGAATTCTCTCAAAACTCCATGCATATTCACAACTCATGCATGTCGATATTGATTTAGCATTTACAAAAAATGTCCTCAAAGATCAAATGAATGAAAACAGAGCAAATCTTACTATGGAATCCATTACAGAAATAGTAGCAAAAGATTTAAATATCAAGCCAAGTGAAATACGTTCAAAAGGAAGAAGCAAAAATATTGTATATGCAAGACGTATTTGTATCTATATAAGCCGAGAGCTCACCCAACATACAATGCCACAACTTGCACAATACTTTGGAATGAAAGACCACACTGCTATTTCACATACCATCAAAAAAATCAATGATTTAATAAAAGATGATGAAGATTTTAGAGTAAAAATTGAAGAATTAACAAATAAAATAACTTCCGTATAATTTTCATTCTAAAAAAATTAAAAAAAAAGATATAATTGTGAAAGTGAATAGATGTGAAAGAGACAAAGAAGACTCATCACATCTATAAAAGTGCTGTAGTAGTAGTTTAGAAGGTTTATTCACTTATTCACTTGCACCTACTACTACGTACTAAAATTATATAAATATATAGGGATTTTACAATGAAAATATCAATATCAAAATCGATATTAGAAAACATACTCATTCATGCAGGACCTTTTTTAGAAAAAAAAGATACGTCACAAATTACTTCTCACGTATATTTAAATGCGAATGAAGGTAAACTCACCCTCAAAGCTACTGATTACGAAATAGGTTTTTTAGTAACTACAGATACACTTACCATAGAAGAAAATGGTAGTATCACTGCTAATGGTAAAAAATTTTTAGATATTGTACGAATATTAAAAGATGGAAATATCAATTTAGAAGTAAAAAACGATACTTTACATATTTCACAAGGCCATTCTAATTTTAAACTTCCAACATTTTCATATAATGAATTTCCAGAATTTCCATCTTATGAAAATAAATCAAGAATTTCTATCGAATCACATACACTCATAGAATCACTTAAAAAAATTACACCAGCAATAGATACAAATAATCCAAAATTTGAACTCAATGGTGCATTAATTGACATTAAAAAAGATAAAATACACTTTGCATCAACTGATACAAGAAGATTAGCAGTTGTTACAATAGAAAATGAAAATGAAAATGAACTCTCAATTATCATTCCTAAAAAAGCAATTATTGAAATTCAAAAACTCTTTTTTGACAATATAGAACTCTATTATGATGAGACAAATCTTATTATCCATTCCCAACAATATACTTTTTTTACAAAACTCATTAATGGAAAATTTCCAGAATATTCTAGAATAATACCAAAAGAGACAGCACATAATCTCCTTTTACCAAAAGCAGTTATGATTGATTCTATTAAACAAATTACAACAATTTCAACAGATGTGAAAATAACATTCTTTGAAAATTCTATTACATTTGAATCTTTAAGTGATGACAATATAGAAGCTAAAACAGAAATTACTTTCAATACCCATTTTACACAACCATTTTCAATTGCTATAAATTCAAAATATCTTTTAGATTTTTTAAACGCTATAAACTCTTCAGAATTTACAATAGGACTCAATGAAGGAAATCTTCCTTTTATCATACGAGATCAAAACTTCCTCACAGTAATAATGCCAATTGTAATATAAGCCACTCTGCTTATAAAACTTCCTTTTAGTTAATTTTAGATAAAATATCTCCAATAATGCCAAATATGGCAATGGAGAGTATTTATGCAAGAAAATTACGGTGCTAGTAATATTAAAGTCCTTAAAGGTTTAGAAGCAGTTCGTAAACGCCCTGGTATGTATATTGGCGATACCGGACACCGAGGTCTGCATCATTTAGTTTATGAAGTTATTGATAACTCAATAGATGAAGCAATGGCTGGCTACTGTAATACAATAACTGTTACTCTTACAAAAAATGGAACATGTAAAGTTAGCGATAACGGACGTGGTATTCCAACTGATATGCACCCAACAGAGGGAATAAGTGCTGCTACTGTTGTTTTAACAGTACTCCATGCCGGCGGTAAATTTGATAAAGATACTTACAAAGTTTCTGGGGGTCTTCATGGTGTTGGTGTCTCTGTAGTAAATGCTCTCTCTAGTGAACTCCACATGACAATCTACCGTGATGGAAAAATTCATGAGCAAGATTTTAAAATGGGAATTCCTGTCGGACCACTTGAAGTTACAGGAACAACAAGAAAAACAGGAACAACTATTGAATTTGCAGCTGATCCTTCCATTTTTACAGAAACGGTAACTTTTGAATATGATTATCTTGCAAAAAGATTTAAAGAACTTGCTTATTTAAACCCTTTTATTACAATAAAATTTGTAGACGAACGTACAAGCACAAAAGAAGAGTATCACTTTGAGGGTGGTATTGCACAGTATGTTGAAGATATGAATAAAAGAGAAACTGTAGCTTCTGTTTATAGTTTTAGTGGCAAAGCAGATGACATTGAGTTTGATATAGCGCTTATGTACAATGATGCCTATGATGAAAAACTTGCCTCTTTTGTAAACAACATTAGAACTCCAAATGGTGGAACACATGAAGCTGGTTTTCGAGCTGGACTTACTCGTGTTATTTCAAATTACAATGCTAAAAATGGTGCAGCTAAAGAAAAAGACATAAAAATTTCTGGAGAGGACGTTAAAGAGGGGCTCATTGCCATTGTTTCAGTCCGTGTTCCAGAACCACAATTTGAAGGACAAACAAAAGGAAAACTTGGAAATACTTATGTACGTCCATTGGTTCAAAAAGCAACAGGAGAAGCTTTAAGTAAATATTTTGAAGAAAATCCAATAGAGGCAAAGGCTATTGTTTCAAAAGCTTTAATGGCAGCACGTGGTCGTGAAGCTGCAAAAAAAGCAAGAGAACTAACACGAAGAAAAGACTCTATGAGTGTTGGAACTCTTCCTGGAAAATTGGCAGATTGTCAAAGTAAAGATGCTTCTATTTGTGAGCTTTATCTGGTGGAAGGGGATTCTGCAGGAGGTTCTGCAAAGATGGGACGTGACAGAGTTTTTCAAGCTATTTTGCCACTTAAAGGGAAAATTCTTAATGTTGAAAAAGCACGTTTAGAGAAAATTTTAAAGTCTGATGAAATTACAAATATGATTACAGCGATGGGATGTGGTATCGGTGAAGAGTATAACGAAGAGAAACTCCGTTACCATAAAATCATCATTATGACCGATGCTGATGTTGATGGAAGCCATATCCAAACACTTTTACTGACTTTCTTTTTTAGATATTTTAGAGATATAGTAGAAAAAGGGTATCTTTACTTAGCACAACCACCTCTTTACCGCTATTCTAAAGGGAAGAAAAAAGAGATCTACTTTAAAGATGACAGAGCTATGAATGATTATTTAATTGATAATGGTGTTGAGTCTTTGGAAGTAGATGGAATTGGACATGATGACTTGGTGGCATACTTTAAAATGGTAGATCACTATGCTGGTTCACTTGAAGCATTAAGAAGACGTTATGCACTTGTTGATCTTATCCGTCATTTTATAGAAAATCCTGATTTAATTGCACTAGGTGCAAAAGAGATGTTTATTGAAATAGAAAAGTTTCTCAAATCAATTAATAACAATATTCTTACTTATACAATCAATGAAGAGAAAAATGAGATCCATCTTTTTGTACAAACAGAAGGAGGAATGGAGGAATTGCTCATTAATGATGAACTTTTTGCTGCACCACATTTTAATGAAGCAAGTTTTGTTTATAAAAAAATCCAAGAGTGGAACATTTCATTTGAAAAAGATTTTATAGAAGTACTTGAGGATATAAAGGAGTATGCGAAGAAAGGTGCTTACATCCAACGTTACAAAGGTCTTGGTGAAATGAATCCTGAACAACTTTGGGAAACGACAATGACACCTGAAAACAGAGTACTTCTTCAAATTAGTATTGAAGATGCTGCAGTTGCTTCAGATTCATTTACTCTTTTTATGGGAGATGAAGTTGAACCACGTAGAAACTACATCGAAACGCATGCAAAAGATGTAAAACATTTAGACGTATAAACAGATGCTACTTCCAGAAACAAAAGAGAGGGAGTATAGATTTAAGTTAGCCTTGAGAATGGGGCTTCCTATTTTTGCTCTCATTATAGCTTTTGTTTTTCACACTCTTGTAAGTAATTACTCTACACTCCACCTCTCTTTTTATTTTGAAGCTATAGCACTCTTATTTGTGAGTGTTTATTTTATTTTTTATCTTATTTATAATGGTTTTAATGTAAAAATAACCGATGATGTTACAAAGACATTTACGCGTGAATATCTCTATAAATATTTACAAAAAGAGCTTCAAAATAAAAAGGAACATACTCTTATACTTTTTAGTGTTGATAATCTTAATGATATTAACAAACTTTATGGAATACAAAATGGAGATAAGGTTTTAAAAGAAGTTGTAACAAAAATTGAAGAGTATTTTAAAAAAGAGGGAATAGAAAATCTTGCAATCGGTCACTTAAAAGGTGGTGATTTTATTGTAGTACTTGAAGGTTCAAAAGAGAAGTATAGAACATTGTTAGATCTTTTTTGTCTTAAATCAGATGAGTTAAAAATTAATGATATTGAGGTAAAAATTTCAGGAGCAATAACCGATACACACTACTCTAAAGAGGTAAATTATCTGATTGAAAATCTTTTTGAGATACAAACTAGAAAAAAAAGTTCTAATGATGAAGAGATAAATCCTAATGAACTTGAGACAATAGTAATTGAAGCAATAAAAGAGTCAAAGTTACTACTTTTACAACAGGATGTATTTGAAGATAAAGACGTTGCGTTTAGGGAGTTGTTTGTAAAATTAAAAGGCGAAAATTCTAAAATTATCCATCCAAAAGCCTATATGAAAGTTATAAATAAACTCTCTTTGGGTGTTGATTTTGATCTGTTGGTACTTGAAGAAACTTTGCGGCATAATTTCCAAGCCCAACATAGGATTGCCCTTAATATTTTGCCAACGTCTCTACGTAATGACAAATTTTTCTTCCGTTTGAAAGAGCTTTTTAAAGAGTATGGGAATTTAAATTTGTTATTTGTCCTTTCCGAGTTTGAATATTATAGTCATACAAAAAGATACAACAGTATTTTACATGCTCTAAAAAAAATGGATATACAAATAGCAATTGATCGTGTAGGATCTATCCATACAAGTTTTTTATATTTGAGAGAACTCGATATTGACATTGTACGATTTGACAGTTATTACTCAAATGAAAAAAATTTACAAAAAAATGTAAATATTTTAGAAGGTTTTACCCTGATGGCTCATGAAAAAGGACTCAAAACATGGATGAAAAATATCCAAACGCAGCAGAGTTTAGAGGTAGCTAAAAAATTAAAAATTGATTATTTACAGGGAAAATTACTTTCAGATTTAGAGTCAATATAATGCGATAGCCATATTGCGGCTTCTTTTGTATTTTTAAACTCTTCTCGCAATTGTGCTTCATAGGCATCATCCAATATTTTTGAGTATTTTTTTGAAGGTGTTATGTTATAAGCCAAAAGCATTTTTCCAGTGATAAGTGGCTTAGATTTTGTATGTAAAACACCCAATTTTTTTGCTTTTTGTACCAACAAAGTAATCTTTTCTTTCTCTTTTTCATGCATAAGTGCATTACAGTAATTTGCATATAAAGCAATATCAACTTTGGTAGCAAGTTTATAAATATTGTAATTATTATAACTCTCTAGAGGACACTGCGTTTGAGTAAGTGTATCTATTTTCGTGCGTAACTTTTTACTCTGTGTGAGTTTGTCTAAAAAACTTTTTTGCTCTTTTGGAGTAAATTTTGAAGTGAGCAATGCAAGGGAAACAGCAAGAGTATCTTTATGCGATGTAATCTTATAGTTTTGTAATATATCAAGGCTTTGTAAAATTTCTTTATATTGACTCTCTTTGAGAGATTGAAACTCATGAAAAAATAGAAAACCATCCAATTGTCTGAGAAGTAAAAAGCCTAAAGAGGGCTTTTTTGATTGGAGCAGAATTTTTTTCATTTCCTCAAAGATTCGTTCTCTTGGAAGTTCTTGTAAAACATTTTTTTGCATCATCTCTTTACATTTTAGAAATAATTTGTTTTCTAATTGAAACTGGAATCTTGCATGAAACATTATAGCGCGTAGTACACGAAGGGGATCTTCATCAAATTTTTTTAAATCAACCGCCCGTAAGTAAGCTTTTTTTATATCTTCTATTCCATGAAAAGGGTCAAGAAATTTTTGATTTTTTACATCATAGCCTACTGCGTTTATGGTAAAATCTCTTCTACTTGCAGCTGTTTTAAAATCAAGAGATGTGTCTAATTCTATGTGAAAACCCTGATGTCCTTTGTCTATTTTACTGTCTCTTCTTGGAAGTGAAAAATCAAGTTCTAAATTTTTATAATTTAATTTACAAACACCAAAAGATTTTCCAACACTGTTTGCAGATCCAAAGCTCTTTAAGAGCGTCTCAAGGTATGTAAATGAGTTGAGATTGTAGAGCTCTATATCTATATCGTGTGATTCTCTTCCTAAAATTGCATCTCTTACAAAGCCACCAACAATAACTGGCTCAATCCCATGTGTTATTAATTTCATAAAAATAGGATGTAAAGATTGCGGATAGAGAATGTGCATTTTAGGTAAAGACTCCCTTTTATAAAAGAATTAAAATAGTATAGCATCTATTTTACAAGTATATAATGAGAATTTAGGTATAATCGCGAAAATTTTCCTTTCAAGGACATTCCTAATGCAAAAAATTAGAAATATTGCCGTTATCGCACACGTTGACCACGGTAAAACAACTTTGGTTGATGGGTTACTAGAGCAATCTGGTACATTTGGTTCTCATGAACAACATGATGAGAGAGCTATGGATAGCAATGATTTAGAAAAAGAGCGTGGAATTACGATTCTTTCTAAAAATACAGCGATCCGTTACAAAGATTATAAAATTAACATTATTGACACTCCGGGCCATGCTGACTTTGGTGGAGAAGTTGAGCGTGTACTTAAAATGGTTGATGGTGTTTTAGTACTTGTTGATGCATACGAAGGTGTTATGCCACAAACAAAATTTGTTGTGAAAAAAATGCTTGCACTTGGGAAAAAACCAATCGTTGTTATTAATAAAATTGACAAACCTTCTGCAGAACCAGATCGTGTTGTTGATGAGATGTTTGACCTTTTTGCAGCTATGGGTGCAACAGATGAACAACAAGACTTTCCAGTAATTTATGCTGCAGCACGTGATGGTATTGCAAAACTAGATATGGATGAAGAAGGTGGGGACTTTCAATGTATATTTGAAACAATTTTAGAACATGTTCCAGAACCTGAAGGTGATGCGGCAAATCCTCTTCAAGCACAGGTATTTACACTTGATTATGACAACTATGTAGGAAAAATCGGAATTAGCCGTATTTTTAATGGTACTGTTAGAAAAGGTGACAATGTTGCCCTTGCAAAAGCTGATGGTGAGATAGTAAAAGGAAAGATTTCTAAACTTATCGGATTTCATGGTCTGAATCGTATGGAAATTGATGAAGCTGAAGCTGGTGATATCGTTGCGTTTGCAGGTATGGAAACAGTAGATGTTGGTGATACGGTTGCTGATCCTAATAATCCTGTTGCACTTGATCCTATGCATGTTGAAGAGCCAACACTTACGGTTGTATTTGCGGTAAATGACTCTCCTCTTGCAGGTCAAGAAGGGAAACATGTTACTTCAAATAAACTCAAAGATAGACTTGAAGCTGAAATGCGTACAAATGTTGCTATGCGTTATGAGACTATTGGTGAGGGTAAATTTAAAGTAAGTGGTCGTGGTGAATTACAAATCACTGTTCTTGCAGAAAATATGCGTCGTGAAGGGTATGAATTCTCAATTTCCCGTCCTGAGGTAATTGTTAAAGAGATTGATGGCGTAAAATGCGAACCATTTGAACATCTTGTAATTGATGTTCCTGAAGATTTAAGTGGAACTGTTATTGAGCGTCTTGGAAAAAGAAAAGCTGAAATGAAATCAATGCTTCCAATGGGTCAAGGTTTCCAACGTATTGAGTTTGAAATTCCTGCGCGCGCACTTATTGGTTTTAGAGGGCAATTTTTGACAGATACAAAAGGTGAGGGTGTAATGAACCACTCTTTCTTAGAGTTCCGTCCATTTACAGGAAGTGTTGAATCTAGAAGCTACGGTGCACTTATTTCTATGACTGATGGTGAAACATTAGCATTCTCCCTTTTTGGTATTCAAGACCGTGGTGTACTTTTCATTGGTGTGCAAACAAAAGTATATGAAGGTATGGTTATTGGTGAACATTCACGTTCAAATGACTTGGTTGTAAATCCTATCAAAGGAAAAGCACAGTCAAATGTCCGTTCTTCTGGTGCAGATGAAGCGATCAAACTTGTTCCACCTCGTGATATGTCATTAGAGCGTGCTTTAGAGTGGATAGAAGATGATGAACTTCTTGAAGTAACTCCAAAAAACATTCGTATCCGTAAAAAATATTTAACAGAAAACGAAAGAAAACGCCATTCACGTCAAGGGAAGTAGTCACTTCTAGATGTGAATATGCTCTTGAAAAAATGTTGTTACTCTCTTATCGAGCCAATATTTAGGATGGAGCAGCGTTCCTGATATAAACCCTACATGCCCTCCATTTTCAAGTATTTGCAGGGTGATACTTTTTGAAATATCACTTTTATTTGGAATAACTTCTGGTGTCATAAAGGGATCATCTTTTGCGTGAATAATAAGTGTAGGTGTTTGTATCTCTTTAAGATACCCCATTGCACTACTTTTTTTGTAATACTCCTTAGCTGAAGCAAAATTATTTATTTTTGCAGTATATGCCTCATCAAAAAGCCAAAAAGTTTTTAATTTTTTAACATCTTCTTTTTTTAAACCAATTAGCTGTTGCATAGGGTGTTTGTCATATTTTTTTAGAAGTGATTTTTGTAAATCTTTGAGTAAAATTTTCTGATAAAATTGTGAGAAACCTTTTTGCATTTGTGTCGCACATACATCCAAAAGCATTGGTGCAGAGACAGCTGCAGCAGTTTTAAGTAAACTTTTTTCCTGTGTTTGTCCTAAATATTTTAAAAGCATATTTGCCCCAAGTGAATATCCTACACCACCAAGTGCTGCGTTTGGATAACGTATATGCAAGCTGTGTATAAATTCTTGAGCATCTTGTGTATCACCACTGTGATAACTTCTTGCCTTTCGATTTTCTTTGCCTGAACAACCCCGAAAATGCATAACTACACATGAATATCCAGCTTTATTGAGTGCTCGAACTGCTCCTTGAATATATGGGGATGCATAAGAGCCTGTAAGTCCATGAAAAAGGATTATAATAGGTGTGCTTGGTGTGTGCTTTTTGTGTTTATACCAATACGCTTCAATAAAATCTCCATCACTGAGTTCAAAAATTTCACTCTCAAATGCAAGAGGTTTGAATTTTCTAAAAAAAGAAGCATAGAGTGTTTGTATATGTCGATTTTTAAGTCCAAAAGAGGGTTCAAATTTCATAGACTAATCTTATCGAAGTTTTATGTATAGATGGTTATAATCATGCACAATAATTAATTTGAGGGATCCTCATGAATAGAAAACAGATATATAATCCAGACTCAACAGAAGATGTAAATGGTAGAAAAGTTTTTGGTGGAAATCCAACAGGTATTTTTGAGCTTAATAACATTAAATACCAGTGGGCCTATAATCTTTGGGAGATGATGTTAAACAACACATGGTTTCCAAAAGAGGTTGATATGACTCGTGATGTGAATGATTATAAACAGCTGACAGATGCTGAAAAAACAGCATACGACAAAGCACTTTCACAGCTAATTTTCATGGATTCACTCCAAACAAACAACCTTATAGATAATGTCAATCCCTATGTGACAGCTCCTGAAATTAATCTTATTTTAGTACGCCAATCATTTGAAGAGGCACTCCATTCGCAAAGTTACGCTGTTATGGTAGATTCTATTTCTACAAACTCTGATGAGATTTATGATCTGTGGCGTCGCGATATGATGCTCAAACATAAAAATGATGCCATTGCTAGTGTATATCAAGAGTTGGCAAAACATCCTACAGATGAAAATTTTGTAAAGGCCTGTTTTGCAAATCAAATTTTAGAAGGTATATACTTTTACAGCGGATTTACATACATTTATACACTCGCACGTTCAGGGAAGATGCTTGGTTCTGCGCAAATGATCCGTTTTATCCAAAGAGATGAAGTAACACACCTTGTTCTTTTTCAAAATCTTATCAATACACTCAGAAAAGAGCGTGCTGATCTTTTTACAGATGAGTTAAGAGCCGAAGTGATTGAGATGTTTAAAAAAGCAGTGAAACTCGAAACAGAATGGGGCAGATACATTACACAGGGACAGATTTTAGGATTGACAGATGATATTGTTGAGCAATATATACAATATCTTGCAGACGATAGATTAAATTCTGTAGGTTTTGAAAAAATTTACAATGTAACAAATCCTATTAAATGGGTAGATGATTTTGCCAAATTTAATGACCAAAAAACTAACTTCTTCGAAGGAAATGTAGCAAACTACTCAAAAGGTAGTTTAACTTTCGATGATGACTTCTAAATTTCTTTCATAATATTATTTGATTCATAATAATAAGAATTAATTAGATACAATGTATCTAGTTAATTACTTGGTGTATAAATATGAATCAACTTACAGATCTCAAAGCCATCTTACATTCTAAACGTGCTAATATTTATTATCTTGAAATGTGTCGTGTTCTTCAAAAAGATGGCAGAATTCTTTATCTTGTAGAAAATAAAGAAGAGTATCAGTATTGGAATATTCCTATTGCAAATACCACTTGTCTTTTACTTGGAACTGGAACATCAATAACACAAGCTGCCATGAGAATGTTGGCACAAGCTGGTGTTTTAGTTGGCTTTTGTGGAGGTGGAGGAACCCCTCTTTTGATGGCAAGTGAAGTGGAATGGCTGACACCCCAAAGTGAATATAGACCTACAGAATACATTCAAGGTTGGATGCAATTTTGGTTTGACGAGCACAAAAGATTGCAAACTGCAAAAAGATTTCAAACAGCACGGATACAATATATAAAAAAAGTGTGGGCTCACGATAAGGAGTTACGAGTTGAGGGATTTTATACTAATGAGCTAGAAGTAGATTTTTCTATAGCCTTAAATAATATTGCAAATGCTTACAGTATTGGTAAGTTACTGCAACTTGAAGCAGATCTTACAAAAAAACTTTATAAATATGCTGCAAAAAAAACAAATCAATTAGGATTTATCCGAGAACACTCAAAAGCAGAGGGTGCAAATGGATTTTTAGATCATGGGAATTATTTAGCTTATGGTCTTGGTGCAACTACTTTATGGGTTCTTGGTATTCCTCATGGCTTTGCTGTGATGCATGGTAAAACAAGAAGAGGTGCCTTAGTTTTTGATGTAGCAGATTTAGTTAAAGATGCACTGATTTTACCTTGGGCCTTTATTTGTGCAAAAGAAAAACAGAGTGAAAAAGAGTTTCGATCACAATGTTTACAAACTTTTGTTGATAATAAGGCTTTGGATTTTATGTTCGATGAAGTAAAAAAGGCTGCATTATATTATGGAAATGAAACGGCATGATGGTAATATTTATTTCACAATGTGAAAAAAAGGCATTAAAGCGAACAAGGCGGATTTTAGATTCTTTTGCAAATAGAATCGGTGATAATACTTGGCAGACTGTAATTACACAAGAGGGCTTAAACGCAGTACAAAAGTTGTTGAGAAAAACTGCTTCTAAAAACAGTGCTGTGATTTGCCATTGGATACGAAGTCGTAGCAGAAGTGATTTTTTGTGGGTTGTAGGAAAAAAAGATGCTTTTAATGAAAATGGAGTTGTTCCTGTTCATTATGGAGTCGTTGAAAGATTTATAGGAGAAAAAGAGATTATGTTAGAAAAAATTTATGCAAATACAAATGGCCAACGGTTAGACCAACATCTTTTTGCTGTAGGTTACATTGCTAAAAAGTTAATTGAAAAAATACTTCCTCATGATGGAGCTTTAGCCCAAACAGTTTTTATAGCTGGATGTTGGCATGACATAGGAAAGATTGATGAAGCTTTCCAGCAGTGGATAAAATTGAACAAAAAATTTAAAGATATTCCCGATGATGGAGAACATATAGATAAAAAAACAGGAAAATTTTCTTGGGAAAAATATCCTAGGCATAATGAGCTTTCCTTGCTTTTATTTGAATTTTTATTTGATAATAATTCATTAAATGATGATTCGATCAAACGGATAAAGCATGCAATTTATTGGCATCATGCAAAACCTATGCGAAAAACAGATTTTAAAAAACTAATTGATATTTATAATAAGTTGGAAAATTTTGAAAATGAATATAAAAAAGTTTTTGATAGCCTAAAAGGTGTGTTTAGTTCATTAGAAAAGATTGCTGAAAATTATGAAGAGGATATTTTAAAAACATTTTCTTTTAAAAAAGTAAATTTTGATGATATAGAAGAGCTGATAGAAGGGGTTGACTTACCTGTTTACAAGAGATATTCAGCAAAAGAAAAAATAGATGCATACAGCCATAATATAAATTTTAATGCTAAAAATAATTTAGCAAGAACAGCTATTGTAACTGCAGATAGATTGATTTCAAGTTTGACAGCTCAAGAATTGGATGCGTATATTATAAATCAAACTTTAGATAATTTGCTGGATAATGCACTGTTTAAAGAGAGAGGTTTAAAAGTGCATTTAAAAGCTTGTTTGGATTATTTTGATAAGCGCTACCCTGAAAGTGAAAGAAATAAAGTACAAAATAAGGTAGCTATTGAATTAGCAGATGAAGAGATAAATATTGGAGTGTTAAATGGACCAGCGGGATGTGGAAAAACTAAAATAGCACTAGAATGGGCTTTAGAGACAAATGCAAAAAAGATTTATTGGATATGTCCAAGAGTACAAGTGTGTGAAGGAATATATACTGATTTAAGTTCTGATGAGTATCTAGCAAATGCAAACATAGAGATAGTCACAGGAGAAATTAAAAAACGGAGAAACAAAGCAAATGAAGAGGAGACACCTGAGGGTGAACTTTTTTCAAGTGATATTGTTGTAACTACTATTGACCAAATTATTAATAGTATTACAACACATAAAGATATTACGACATTGATGGATTTTATGAATGCTCATGTAATTTTTGATGAATATCATGAGTATATCACAATGCAAGGATTCAATCTACTTTTTGCAGAACTTATAGAAGCGAAAAAAATGCAACAATATGAAGAAACTTTACCAAATACACTTCTAGTCTCAGCTACGCCAAATCCAATTTTTATAAAAGATTTTTTACAAATTAATGAAGATAATATTATAGGTATGCAAAGTTTTAACAACTCTGCTTATAAAGTAGAGTTTGTAGTAGTCAGGGATGATAATGAAGTACAAAATCCTCTGATGCAAATGCAAAACGAAAACGAGGTTTTTGTTATTAGCAATACTGCTGTTATGGCGCAAAGAAGTTTTATTGAATACCAACATTCTGAAAATAGTATCTTATTCCATTCTAAATTTACAAAAAATGATAAAGAGTTTTTGTTTAATGAAGTTTTTAATTCCTTTAAAAAGGATGGCAATAAAAAGTATAATGTACTGCGTTCAGGACCAGTAGTTCAGGCATCATTAAATATTACATGTAAAAAAATGATCAGCGAAATGACACATGCCGAAAATTTTTTACAAAGGCTAGGGAGACTTGATAGATTTGGTGAGTATAATGAAAGTAATATATATACTATTGCGGTAACACAAGGAGTAATAGAGGGTAAATCTAAAGACAGTACCTCGAGATTTTTAAAAGAACTAGACTCACTTCAAAGTGCAAAAGCTTGGTATGATTTTTTACATAATAACTTAGAAGAGAAAGAGTATCAAATTAATGATTTTTATAAACTGTATCAGAAGTTTTATGAAGATGAGAATGTTAACAGACTTATAAAAGAAGATTTGATAACAGCATTTAAAAAAAGTGTAGATGTTATAGAAAAAAATATACTAGATCCAAAAAGTTTTCCAAATAGTAAAAAACAAGATGAAGGGGGTGTTAGGATTAAAAAGAACTCAATGAGAGGCAGTAGTTTATTTGTGCAGATGGCTAAAGTAAAAATAGAGGGTATTACTCGTTATGAGGTTTTAGATGAATATGCTTGGGAAAATATTGAAAACAGTATGACTCTTGAACAAAATATTATAGAAGGCTATGGTGATTCAAATAAGAATTTACTTGCCTTCATGGCAAAAAAACATCATAATATAAAAGATGTAAAAAAAGCTTATAAAGATGCACAACTAATAAATGAGGCGAGAGACCCTAATACACCTGTATATTTGAGTTATACATTGCAAGATTTACAAAAGGTGAATGAACAACCCCATAATTGGGCCCAATATTATGCAGTATGCGATAAACAACCAATTGGCATACTTTCATTACAACAATTAATAAAGGAAAAATAGAATGAAGACAGAAAAAATAACTGGTGTAAGAAGTGTAGATTTTAAGATAATTGCTAAAGGTCATGGTGTAGTAAATTGGAACGGACCAACCACCCTTTTGGGTGATGGCGGTAAAACTGTCGATAATCATACAATGCCAAAACTTCGTGGATATACGAATTTAACAGGTAAAGAAAAAGATACAGGATATAAATATAAAAAGGAAGCAACAGATATTGACTTTAAAAAAACACCACTTTATATCAGTCAAAATTGTGTTCGTCACCATCTTTTTAGAGAACAGGCTTTTGATGTACATTTTGCGAACGAAAAAGGATCAGATGTTAAGCAACTGTTAGCTTCTTTGACAGGATTGGTGCGAGGGTATGTTGTGCCATCAACACAGTATAAAAGAACAAGTCCATTGCTTTTGGAAGATTTTGTGGATCAGCTAGGTAATGGTAATTTTGAACAGTTTGGACAAGCAGGAGCAAGAGACAGTTCATCATTTTTTTCAAAAACAACTTTTGGAGATACAGAATATATTTCGTATGGTTCTCTTAGTATTGAGCAGTTAGAGTTTATTTCACTTGATAATAAATTTGATAGAGCTGCATTAAATATAAAAACAGGCGAAGGTGAAAAGGTAGCCCAAATGGTTGAAGAGTATATCGCATCGATTGATACTAAAGGTAGAAGTCCAAGGGCTACTTTCCATGAAAATTATGTAAGAAATGGAAGTATTTTTGAAGAGGGAGAGAATGGAATAGTGCTCAACAGTGATGCTGTAGATATTTTAATAGATGCAACATTAAAAAAATTAAGTGAACTCTCTATCCGTCAAGCAAAGTCATATATGTATGTTGATGAAATTTTGGTTGATTATAATGATAGTAATCACATGATGCGTATAAAAAAAGATGAGAGTCTTATTAGCCCACAGCCAAACTCCTCCTATGCTACTTATTTTTATGCGAAAGATAAGTAATGAAAATAGAGATAGAGTATGAAGCTTCATGGCGAAACTCTTTTCTTGATGGAAGTAACGATGAAGCTTTACCAAAAAAAGGTAGAAAGTTTGTAGGTTCTATTGCTGCTTTGAATTCGAAAAAAAATGAAAACTTTATTCAAAGAGAAATTACACATAATACTGTGATGGGTATTTTAAACCGATTGATAGGGGAGCAAAGAAAACTCTATCAAGCTCGTAAAGACAAGGTCTATTATTTTAAAAATATTGAAAATAGAGTATCGTTTAAAGATGAAGTTAAATTAGAAAACAGTGAAATAGTCTATTTACGGAATATGTCAGGTAATACCGATCAAAACTCTTTTACAGGAGCTATAAAAACAGATGATGTAATATTTAATTCAGATTTTTCTGTTTCTTTTTGGGGTGTATTGGAATTAGAATTGGATGAACTTTTAAAGTTTATTGTTCATGGCCTTGATATTCAAAGTTGTAATATACTTGATCCATTACTTGTATCTGAAAGATTTTCTCAAATAGGAAAATTTAAAAGCTTAGCAGTAGAAGAAAAAGTCAAAGAAGTATTAGAAGTTTTAGAAAAAAAATTTGTAGGAACAAATTATAAAAACAATAAAGATGAAATTGTTCCGTTAAATTTATATTGCTCTGCACTTTATTTACAACTTGATAGATTATCAGAACAATTTGACATGAATTCCATTTTGACAAAGTCAGGAACAATTACTGGGATATCAAAACGACTTTTTACTAAAAAAGATTTTATGAATTATTTTACAACGGGTGATAAGAAAAAGATTTTTGGAAATCCATATATTAAAAAAGAGAAGATAAAAGGCTTAGGGGAATTAACGTCTATGCTTAAAAAAGCGAGTGGAACCTTAATTATTGAAATTGATATACCAAGAAAAGAAGCTAAAGAACTGAAAAAGCTCATAGATAATGCAGGTGTTTCAAGTTTTTACTTAGGTAAAAAAGGTTTGGCATATGTTACAAGTATTTCAACCAGAGAGGTAAAGGAAGGATGACACATTATGTAGATATAAGGCTTATGCCAAAAAAAGAGATACGGGAAAATTTCCTACTAAATCAAATTTATACAGCTTTTCATAAAAGATTATATGATTTAAAGGCAAATGATATTGGTGTAAGTTTCCCTGAATATCATTTAAAGCTTGGACGATTGTTTCGTATTCATGGTACCAAAGAAGTTCTTGAAAAATTAAATGAAAAAGAGTGGATCGGTAAGTATCAACAGCATTGTAAAATCTCACAAATAGAAGAAATTCCAAAAAATGTAAAATATCGAACTGTTTCAAGAATACAGCAAAATATGACTGAAGCAAAATTAAGACGGCTCATAAAACGCGGGAGTATTAGTGAGGATGAGGTAAAACGGTATAGAATAAAAATGTATCAAGGTGGATTAGATAACCCTTATGTTGAATTAATAAGTATGTCAACTGGGCAATTACATAGAAGATTTATAGCTTTTGGTGAGTTACAAGATAAAGGAACATACGGTGAGTTTGATATATTTGGATTGAGCAAAACGGCAACAATTCCATGGTTTTAAATAACCTTTTTTTGCATAGATAAAACTCTCCTCCTAAAATAGGGGGCAGTATAAGTAGTGAAAAAATAAAGGTATAATTATATAAATGTAATGCGCTTCCTTTGATATGGTGCTTTTCAAGTATTTAATTGCAGTGAACTACCGCACAGGTAGCTTGGAAG
>CAYRVR010000024.1:0-3678 GCA_964427835.1 uncultured Sulfurimonas sp.
TTGCATGAAGTTGACTCAAAAGAGCGACTGAAAGAAGGGAGAGTTGTATTGTTTTGTGCATAAGTATCCTTATTTATTATGTTTATTTTTTATGTGTCTATTTGTTTATGGTGTAGAAGGGTTATGGTGCTGGTGGAGAGTTTATTTTCAGTCTGAGTGGCTTCCCATCAAGTGTGCATACGGCACTACCAAGGGCTACAATTTTTTCTAGTGATATGTATGCTTGTATGGCCGCTAATGTAAAGTAGTTTTTTCCAAAACCTTTGGGTGTATGCAAATGCTTTTCTCTTTTAAAATATTTATTGAAATTATAGCATACTCTTTTTTATGGTAAAATATGCGCAGATGTAAAATTTATTAGGAAGTGCCTGATGTATCACCAGCAATCAACATTAAAAGAACTGATCTATAATGCAAAAAATTTAACAATTTTATTTGTTGAGGATGATGATACTACACGGGATGAACTCATTGATTTTTTGAGTGCATTTTTTCCTCGAATCATTAGTGCAGTAGATGGACAAGATGCATGGGAAAAATTTAATAACAATAAAATCGATCTTGTTGTAACTGACATTACAATGCCTAGAATGAACGGTCTGGAACTTCTCTCTCTCATTCGTGCAAACAATTCTACTATTCCCCTTTTAATTCTTTCTGCGCATACCGAATCAAAATACTTTTTAGAGAGTATAAAGTATGGAGTGGATGGATACCTTGTCAAACCTTTTGATTTAGAACAGTTTTTAACTGTTATTTCCAAAGTTGTTTATAGACTAGATATGGAACAAAAGTTTCTCCAGTATAACAAAAGTCTTGAGGAGATGGTTGAGCGTAAAACCCATGAACTTGAACATAAATACCTTTATGATCAGCGTACGGAATTGCCAAACTCTATAATGCTTAAAAATGACCTTATTATGGAAGCAAAAGGGTATATGATTCTTCTGGATATATCGCATTTTTCAGTTATAAATAAAGAGTATGGGAAGGATTTTGCAAACGAAGTTATAAAAAATGTGGCAAGGCAACTCGCAACAAATGTTATTAGTCCCTCTAAACTTTATAAAGTAGAATCAGATAGATTTGCGTATGTTGTCGATGTAAAGACAAAAGAGGATGTCGCTTTTTATTGTAATCAGATTATTGCTTTTTTCGATAACAGTAATATATTTGTTGATGATGTGGAAATTCATGTCTCTTTTTGTATTGGTGCAGATAAAATACGAGAAGAAGTTTCAGAGACTTTGGTAAATTGTGAGTATGCTTTGGATAAAGCAAAAGAGTTTGGAAGTAGGCATTATGAAATTTATAATGAAGAAGATTTGGATTTTGTAGATAAAAAAGAGGCTGTAAAGTGGCTGCGTTTAACACGTGAACTTATAGATAATGACGGCATTGAGCCCTATTATCAGCCCATAAAAGATACAAAGAGTGGGGAAATTGTAAAGTATGAGGTACTTGCAAGAGGTGTGTATGAAACAGAGGTGACAAATCCTATCTATTTTCTACGTTCAGCTGAAAAACTGGGGCTTTTAACGACCATAACCCGTACCATTATTAAAAAAAGTTTTGCGTTTATGCGTGATAATGATATGGAGTTTTCAATCAATCTCACAGAAAAAGATTTGATAGATGAATCCTTTTTAAATTACCTATTTACACATGTCAAAGAGTATGGAATTGACCCTTCACGCGTTACATTTGAAATTTTAGAAAATATTACCGTTATTAAAAATGCAGAACTCATCAAAAGACAACTGAAGCACTTGAGAGAGATGGGATTTAAAATGGCAGTAGATGATTTTGGTGTAGAAAATTCCAATTTAAGCCGTTTTTTAGATATGCATTTTGATTTTATAAAAATAGATGGAGTATTTATAAAAGATTTGTTGACGAATGATAAAAATATTAAAATTACAAAAGCAATTGTAAGTCTTGCACAAAGTTTAGGTATGCAAACGATTGCCGAGTACGTAAAGGATGAAGCAACTTACAATAAAGTACGTGAACTTGGCGTTGATATGGCACAGGGGTATTATATTGGTAAACCAGAGATTGGATTAATGTAAAAGATGAAGCTTTCGCATTTACAACAGATAGTTGGCTATCTGAAAAAGTTTAAAAAAATCGCTGCAATCCATAGAGTGAATGATACAACGATCAAAATAGTCTTTGATAAAAATGATGCACTCTTTTTTAATATGCAACGCTCAAACTCTTCTATCTTTAAATGCAAAGAGTATGCCCGTTCAAAAGTTTACAATGCGCCCTTTGATGTTGTGCTTGCAAAACGCTTCAACCGTGCTAATATTTTAGATATTTCTCTTGTAAATGGCGATAAAATTATACGTATAAAAACTGCCTTATCTTCTGCATATAAAGAGGAGATAAACTACCTACAGTTGGAATTTACGGGTAAATATACAAATGTGATTCTTTTAGATGAAAATCTCATTGTGCTTGAGGCTCTGCGTCATATTGATCTTTTTTCCTCATTTAGAGAGGTGAAAGTAGGGCATAAACTCTTAGATGTAAAACCTGCCCCTTTTGTGGCTAAAGAGTATCCTATAGAAGATGTAGAAGCATTTTTGTATGGTGTGTATGAAAAAGAACAAGCCTCTAAACTAGAAAATTTAAAAAAGCAAAAAAGAGCCTTGTTAGAAAAAAAGCTCAAAAAGCTCAAAAGACTTTATGCAAAGCTTGAGAGTAAAGAGGAGCTAGAAGCCCTGGCTCAAAAGTACCAGCATTATGGAAATTTAGTGCTTTCAAACGCTACAGAAATCAAGCCTTATGAAAAGAAAATTACATTACAAGATTATGATGGGAAGAGCTTTGAAATAGTGCTTGATAAGGAATTTTCTAATCCATATCAGATGAGTGAAATGTTTTTTACAAAGAGTAAAAAAGCGAAACAACGTGCAAAAAATCTCTATATAGAAGAGGAGTCATTGCGTTCAAAAATAGAGCATTTAGAACTCTTTGTTCACACTGTAAACGCAGCGAAAGATATTGCTAAAATTGAGTTGTTATTTCCTAAAAAAGTACAAAATAAAAAGATAAAACAGAATGATTCTATAGAAGTTTTTTGGATAGAGGGCTATAAAGTGCAACTTGGAAAAAATGAAAAAGGAAATATTGAACTCCTTCGTAGTGCTCGTGCAAAAGATATTTGGCTCCATATGAAAGAGCGGCCATCTGCGCATGTCCTCATTACAACAGACAAGCAAAATCTTCCTGAGCACATCATACAATCGGCTGCAAGACTCTGTGTTGATTTTACGACAACTTCAAAAGATAGATATTTGGTCGATTATACTCCTAGACGTGAAGTTACCATTCAAAATGGTGCGAATGTTTTATATAATAAATATAAAACTATTGTTGTAGACACACGGGATTAGATATTTATTTCTATTTTTAGTGTATTATTGTGATCCAATACAAAGAATAAGAGGAATATAAATGAATACAAAAATTTTAAAAGCAGTTGCTGCATCAGCATTAGTAGCTACTATGGCTACAACACCAGCAATGGCAGAAGATACACAGTTTGGTGTGGGTGTTGCCGTAGCAGGACAAAACAGTGCAACAATTAGAGGAACCGTAAGTTTAGAGAATAACTTACGATTAGAACCGTATGTTGGTGTTAGTTATACTGATAATAGTGGAACATCT
>CAYRVR010000024.1:3778-6047 GCA_964427835.1 uncultured Sulfurimonas sp.
TATGCATTTGATAGACAATTTACACTTGGTGCAGAAGTGCGTGCATATCTAGGTTTTGGTGATGTGACTACAGTGGGTACAGATTCTGCTGTGTTAGTGCGTTACTATTTTTAAAAGGAAGCGAAATACTTCCTGCGTTTAGAGGAGTAAGTTATGGCTATAAGTCCATTAGGTAACATTGTTTTAGTAAACCAAATGACACCTGCTGCAACTGCTCCTCAAAATGCACATAACAACAGAGTGGAATTGCAAAATTTTATGGCGCAGGCCCTGCTACAAGAGCAAGATAAAGAGATTCAAGAAGTACGTGAGCCTGAAGAGTCTCATGCTCTTGACCCCGATAGAGATCACAATCAGCAAGAAGCTGATGAAGAGATGCAAAATATGTCGCAAAAAAAGCGTACAGCTACAACAAAAGAGGAAAAATCCTCTGACACTTCTCCCCTTCATAAATTGGATATTAAAGTCTGATAGGATATAATCACTTACTTCACTTCTAGGATACTAACATGGGCATGTTTGAAAATAATAGAGAACGGATAGTTACCGGTGTGGCACTATTAGCAGCAGTTTTTATAATAGGCTGGATTGACAACTTTTTTGTAATGTGGTTTGTTTTTGGTGTTATTTATCTCTTGGCATTTAAAGAGGCTGTAAAACTTTTTGGTGTTGCAAAAGATAATTTACTTCCATACGCAGCTGCATTATGGCTTCTTGCAGGAATATATCCTTATGGTGATGATCTGTTTGTTCTCGCTGGTGTTGGGTATGCAAGTCTTGTGGCCTATAACAAAGAGGTAAAGTGGAGAGATTTTTTTCCATTTGTCTACCCAACAGCGGGACTTTTATTTGTTTTCACAATGTATCAAGAGTATGGCGTTCTCTCGTTGTTATGGCTTCTCGCAGTTGTTGCACTGACAGATATTGGTGCGTATGCAGTGGGAAAAAGTATAGGAAAAACCCCTTTTTGCCAAACAAGTCCAAACAAAACACTTGAAGGTGTTTTTGGGGGAGTCGCTGTAGCAACTGTTGTTGGTGCCTTTTTTGGACTTTTTGTTGTTGATTTTTGGACGGCATTTATTATATCTTTTGCTGTTGCTGTCAGTTCTATTTTTGGAGATCTGTTTGAATCTTCCCTTAAACGCAGCGCTGGTGTCAAAGACAGCGGTGATTTGCTGCCGGGACACGGTGGTGTGCTTGATAGAATAGATGGCTACCTTTTTGGTGGAATTGTGATGCTGGTATTACTTCGAGGGCTCGTGTAAGTGGTACTTTTAGGATCAACAGGCTCTATTGGCGTTAATGCACTGCTTGTAGCCAAGCGTTTTGGTATGGATGTTGAGGTATTGGTATGCGGTAGAAATATCGCACTTTTAAACCAGCAGATTCTTGAACATTCTCCAAAAGTAGTTGTTATTGCAAACGCAGCTGATGTTGCAAAAGTAAACCATCCCCATGTTTACAGTGGAGAAGAGGCAATTTTACATGTGATTGAAGATGCATCAAGTAAACTTGTTGTCAATGCACTTGTTGGATTTTTGGGGCTTCGACCAACACTGAAGGCAATAGAGTGTGGTAAAAAAGTAGCATTGGCAAACAAAGAGTCTCTTGTTGCTTGTGGTGCTTTTATAGATACATCCAAAATTCAGCCTATTGATTCGGAACATTTTGGTTTGTGGTATTTGTTGCAAGAGAGACCTATTTCAAAAATGATTATTACTGCTAGTGGCGGAGCCTTTCGAGACTGGGATATAAAGCGTTTAAAAACAGCAACCCTTGCGGATACGCAAAAACATCCCAATTGGTCCATGGGCGAAAAAATCACCATTGACAGTGCTACTATGGTCAATAAAATGTTTGAACTCCTTGAAGCGCGATGGCTCTTTGGTGAGGGAGAGTATGATGCTATCATTGAAACGCAGTCGCTTATTCATGCGCTTATAGATTTTAAAGATGGCTCCACTACTGCACATTTTGCAAATGCGAGTATGCAACTTCCTATTGCGTACGCTCTTGATGAGAAAATGGATGAAAATATTTTACCCCATGTAAATTTGCTTGAGGTGGGTGCTTTGGAGTTTAGAGAAATCCAAACAGAGCGTTATCCTATTTGGGAAATAAAAGAAGAGCTGTTACAAAACCCTATGAAAGGGGTGATCATAAACGCAGCCAATGAAGCAGCGATAGAGCTATTTATAAATAAAAAAATAGGTTTTATGGATATTAGTAAAATCATCATTAATGCGTATGAAAATTTTACAGAGCTACC
>CAYRVR010000024.1:6147-24920 GCA_964427835.1 uncultured Sulfurimonas sp.
TCTCCTCCTGCTATCTTTATAGTTTTAAAACTCACAAAACATCTCAAAGAATATCGTACTTTTTTAGATGCTGAAATTCAGAAGAGTAAAGAAAAAGAAGTTATTTTATACGATCAAGCACGGTTTGTTCTTATGGGAGAAATGATGGCAAATATATCGCATCAGTGGAAACAGCCGCTTAATACTATTAATTTAAGTGTGGCTGCTGCACGATTTTCTTCCTTTGATAAAGAACAACTACAGAGCTGTTTTGATCTTGTTGAAACGAATGTAAATTATCTCTCGAGTACGGTAGATGATTTTCTTTCCTTTTTTGATGAAAAAAAGTATCATCAAAAGAAGTATGTGTCGGAAATAGTTTCAGAAATAAAAAGTATATATGAACCTACACTCAAAGAAAATGGTATAGAGTTGCAGATAGTATTTATACATGATGCAAAGCATATTCGCATCTCTTCTTCTATTACGCAAATACTTTTAAATTTACTTTCCAATGCTAAAGATGCTTTAGAAAGTAGTGGGGGACCAAAAGTGATTACACTCCATTTTACGACCTTAGATAACATGTTGAAAATTAGGTGCTGTGACAGTGGTAAGGGAGTGCAAGAAGATGTCTTAAAAAATATTTTTGATTCTTACTTTACAACAAAAGAGAAATCACGGGGAACGGGACTTGGATTATATATGTCCAAACAGATTATTCATTTTATTTTTGATGGTGATATTTATGTCGATATGTTTAATCATGCCTGCTTTGTTTTAGATATACCGTATGGTAAAAATTGTCTTTTGGAGAAAAAATGATATTAAGTATTGAAAGTTCATGTGATGACAGTGCTATAGCTATTACAGAAATAGCTACTAAAAAGCTACTTTTTCATAAGAAAATATCGCAAGAGATTGAGCATAGTGTTTATGGAGGGGTGGTTCCTGAACTTGCTGCGAGGCTCCACGCTGAGACCTTGCCAAAAATACTTGCAGAGTGTGCGCCCTATTTTGAGAAGCTCAAAGTTGTTGCAGTGACTTCGACTCCGGGGCTTGCGGTAACACTTGTAGAGGGTGTTACAATGGCCAAGGCGGTATCTGTTGCACTTGATATTCCGATTATTGGGGTGAATCATCTTGTGGGGCATATTTACTCTCTCTTTATAGAAAAAGAGACACAGTTTCCAATGACGGTGCTACTTGTTTCAGGTGGACATACGCAGGTGATGGAAGTGAGATCTTTAACGGACATAGAAACTGTGGCAAAGAGTATGGATGACAGTTTTGGTGAAAGCTTTGATAAAGTGGCAAAGATGATGGGACTTGGGTATCCAGGTGGACCGGTAATTCAAGAGTTAGCAAAAGAGGGTGATAGACTCAAGTACAATTTTACCGTTCCTCTGCACCAATCTCCGCTTATTGCCTTTAGTTACTCAGGATTGAAAAATGCAGTGCGATTAGCAGTGCAAAACGTGGGTGATAATAAAGAAGAGTACAAAAATATTGCAGCATCTTTTGAACATATTGCTACAAAGCATTTGACTATGAAGCTCAAAAAATACTTCAAATCGCATCCTCCAAAACGTTTTGCAATTGTAGGTGGTGCGAGTGCAAATCTCTATTTACGTAAACAGATAGAGGAACTTTTAGCGCCTTATGGTGCAGAACTTTTGCTCTCACAACTGCAATACTGTTCAGATAATGCTGCAATGATAGGTCGTGTAGGGGTTGATATGTATAATGCAGAGATGTTTAGTGACATCAAAACTTTAAATAGTTCCCCTCGAAGTAAGCTTTAAAACTTAAGTTAATCTTAGTCTAAAAGAGTGCTTTCTTAAATAAGACAAAAATTATCGGATTTAAAATATACTTCTCATAACAAAAAACAAATACACTGAAAAAGTGTAAAAAAAGGAAATTGAATATGGCAACAACTAAATTCAAAGGTACAGACGTAGAGTTATTAGGAAATGAAGTAAATGTTGGAGATAAAGCTCCAGAGGTAACAGTAGTAAACTCAGATGGTTTAGGTGATGTTAAAGTTGGTGGTGCTCAAGGTGTTAAACAACTTTTAATCGTTGTTCCTTCACTTGATACTGGTGTATGTGCAACTGAAACTCGTAACTTCAATGCAAAAGCATCAGAACTTGAAGGTGTAAAAACTACTGTAATTTCTATGGACCTTCCATTTGCTGCAGGACGTTTTTGTTCAGCTGAAGGAATTGACAAATTAACAGTTGCTTCTGACTTTAGAAACAAAGATTTTGCAAATGCTTACGGTGTACTTTTAGGTGGTTCTGTTCTTGCTGGTGTTACAGCTCGTGCAATCTTCGTAATTGATGAAAACGGTGTTGTTACATACAAAGAAATCGTTCCAGAAATTACTGAAGAGCCAGAATATGATGCTGCAATAGAAGCTGCAAAAAAATAGTTCTCTCTTCTTTTAAACGTCACGTTTGTGGCGTTTAAGCTTTTCTCTTTTCTCTCCTTTATAAAAATAATTTTTCTTTTTAAGAATACAACTACATAACTCTGATATAATATACAAAATATTATAGTGAGGTTTTTTATGAAAAAAATAGTATCTTCATTGGCACTTGGTGCATTGATGGCTACAGCAGCAAGTGCTGATTTTACAAGAGTGGAAGCTGGAGTTGGGGCTTGGAGTTATAAGCCAAGCGGGATTATTACTTATACTGATAATGATGGAACGCTGACACATACATCTTTAGAAAAAGCACAAGCTTCTGCATATGCATGGATATTTGTAAAACATCCGATTCCTTTTGTGCCAAATTTGCGACTTGAATATGCAACGGTACATGATGATGGGAAAGGTTCTGGTGCGTATAATGGATATACTTTTCCTGCAGGAACGCCGACAACGCTAGATTTGACACAATATGATGTTATACCTTACTATAATATACTAGATAATACCTTTTGGACGACTATCGATTTAGGGCTTGATATTAAAGTAATTCAATCTGAATTTACAGCAAAAGGTGCTAGCTTATTCGGAGTAGTAGGTACGAAAGATTATGATGAAAAAGCTACGGCGGCTGTTCCTTTGGCGTATGTAAGAGGACGCGTAGAAGTTCCTTTTACAGGTATTGGTTTTGAGGCAGATGCGAAGTATATCTCTTATGATGGTGATACTGTTTATGATGTCCGTGCAAAGGTTGATTATACTTTAGATTTTATTCCTGTTGTACAACCAGCTATAGAAGTGGGCTACCGTGCACAAAAGTATGATTTTACAAGTAAAGATAAAAAAACAAAAATGAATATGGACTTTTCAGGTCTCTATATGGGGATAATGGCTAGATTTTAGCCCTTGCATTTTTGTAAATAGTCATTTTCAAGAATGACTATTTCACATTCGAGTGCTATGTTAAAGCGCTCTTTTACTCTCTCTTTGGCTGCGTTTATAAGAAACATTGCCTCTTGAAATGTTCCATTTCCATGATTTACTAAAAAGTTAGCATGTTTGTTACTAAAGCTCATATCACCATGCATGTAGCCTTTGAGACCAACATCCTCGATCAGCCTTCCTGCAAACTCATTTGGAGGATTTTTAAAACAGCTTCCTGCACTTGGAGTGGATGGCTGATTTGATCGCATTTTTTTAAACATCTCCACTCTGCTTGCATTAAAACCGTAAGAGAGTTCAAAGCTTACTTCCAAGATGGGTTCTTGTATATTTGTGTATCTGTACCCGTATTTTATATCTTCTTTTGCATATTTTGTATTGAAGGTTGTAATGTCAATGAGAAAATTAAAAATCTCAAACTCTTTGAGACCGGCATTCATTGCAACTAATCCACCAAGTTTTCCAGGAAGGTGTGAAAGAAATTCAAAATTTGCAATGTTGTTTTTTTTGCAAAAAGAAGCAATTTTACCTGAGGGTGTTGCTCCTCCTATTTTGAGTTGTGAGTTTTCTATTTTTATATAGTCATACTCTTTTGAGAGCATTAGAAGTGGTGGAGGGTTATTTCCAATGAGGGTGTTATTGCAAGCGCCTATGAGGTAGTAGTTATTTATATTTTGTGTTTGAGAAGTTAATATAGCAACATCGATGGTCGGGCCAATTTTAAAAGAGGAGTATTTTGAAAAGTCAATTGTTTTATATTGCATTACTCGACAAAACTAGGAATAAGATTAAAAATATTAAGAGAAAAGTCTGTCATTTCATTGAGCATCCATGGCATTGTGAGCACAATGACAACAACAACACCGATTATTTTTGGAATAAAAGAGAGGGTCATCTCATTAATTTGTGTTGTAGCTTGAAAAATACTTACAGCCAGCCCAAGAAGCATCCCAGTAAGGAGTGCAGGTAGTGCTAAGTAGAGTGCTATTTGAAATGTTTGTACTCCAAGTGCTACAAGTTTTGCTTCCATCTTATGCGTTCCGTAGCTCAGTGTACTCAGTAGGAATGAGATAATCTTCAATTTTGACAGGCGTTTCATAAAAACCATGCGTATAGCCTATTTCAAAGAGCTTGTCTATTGCCTTGTACTGGATTGGTGAGAGTGTGATGGAATCATCATTTGCATAGAGTTCAAGATACTTTTCAAGTGTAGGCGCATCAATACGAACAAGATTACGTTCAAGCAGCATTTTTGAGAGTCTCTCTTTGTGGTCTCTTGCAACTTGCACTGCTTTTGTAAGTGTTTGTTCATAGGCAATTGCACGGTTGAGTGGAAGTGAGCGGCGGATTGCCATACCTCCAAGAGGAAGCGGTAGCTCTTCTCCTGCAAGCTCTTGCCAAATGTCCCATAATTCACGTTCAACTTCAAGTTTGTCATCATATGTCAAAATGGATTCATGAATGAGCACACCGGCATCGACATCGCCATTTAAAACAGCATTTTCAATCTCTAAGAAATTCATATATTTGATGCGTGCATCCGGATAGGCAATACGAAAGAGCATTGCGTTTGTAGTGTGCTCGCCACTCAAAGCTACTTTAAAGTTGCGTTTGAGCTTTTCCCCTTTTCGCTTCATTATTTTGGGACCATAGCCTTCACCAAAACTGACTGCAGTACGCAAAAGAGCATATTCATCTTTTATGCGAGGATAGAGTGCAAAACTGATAGCGACTATGTCATATATGCCATTTAGAGCATCTTCATTAAGCGTTTGAATGTCTTTTGCTATATTGTCAAATTGGACATCTTCCATTGTAACCCAGCCAAATTTAATGGCATAGTACATAAAGATATCATCAGCGTCTGGTGAGTGGGCAATTAGTGTTTTTTTCATAGAGATAATTTTAGCAAAAAATAGATAAAACTAACTACAATTAATCTTTGGAGGTGTATAATAACTCGAAATAGATTTAATTATAAAGGAAATGTTATGAGTAAAAATATAATGGTACGAGTGTATGATAATTATGATGCTGCTTATGCAGATGTTGTGAAACTTATAGATAATGGTGTTTTTAAAAAGTATATTTCAGTTATAGGAAGAGCAGAAGAAGAAAAAGCAGGAGAATTTGAGGAAAATAAATCTTTGGACAAACTTGTGTTTTGGGGTGAGCAGGGTGCATTTTGGGGTGGACTATGGGGGCTTTTAGCGGGAGGAATGCTTTTAGCTGTTCCTGGTGTAGGTCCACTTGCTGCTACAGGGCCAATAATGAGTGCTGTGGCTGGTATGCTCGGTGGTGCAGCAGTATTTGGTACAACGGGTGCGATGGCTGCATGGTTCATTGATAGAGGTATGGAAGATTCACTTGCGCAAAAATATGCTAAAGATATAGAAGATGGAAAAATTGTGCTGATTGTACACGGCGATGAAGATGCTGTAGATATGGCAAATAAAATATTAAGTGAATAACAGAGCAAATTTTTATGTTATTTAGATAAAATACTAAAATATGACAAATTGACATAATAATCGTCTTGTTACTAAATTTTGTCTAGAATTTCTTTAAATTTCATAATAAGTGAGCCCAACGTGGATGCAAATAAACAAAAGTCCTTAGACTTAGCAATCAAACAAATAGATAAAGCTTTTGGAAAAGGTGCTCTTATGCGCCTTGGAGATAAAGATATAGAACCAATCCAGTCGATTAGTACTGGTTCTCTTGGATTGGATTTAGCTTTGGGAATAGGTGGAGTCCCTCAAGGGCGCGTTGTAGAGATATACGGTCCAGAAAGTTCAGGAAAGACTACTTTGGCTCTACAAATAACGGCAGAATGCCAAAAGAGTGGTGGAGTATGTGCTTTTATAGATGCTGAACATGCTTTGGATGTAGTGTATGCAAAAAATCTAGGCGTAGATATTGATAATCTTCTCGTTTCTCAACCTGATTATGGGGAACAGGCTTTAGATATAGTTGAAACCATTGCTCGCAGTGGTGCAATTGACTTAATTGTAATTGACTCAGTCGCTGCGCTTACTCCAAAAGTGGAACTTGAAGGTGAAATGAATGATCAGCAAGTGGGTGTACAGGCACGTTTAATGAGTAAGGCACTGCGTAAATTAACGGGTGTGTTAAATAAAATGAACTGTACCGTTATTTTTATTAACCAAATTCGTATGAAAATTGGAATGATGGGCTATGGTTCTCCTGAAACAACAACAGGTGGTAACGCTTTAAAATTTTATGCATCAGTACGTATTGATGTCCGTCGTATCGCCTCTTTGAAGCAAGGAGAGAGTCAAATAGGTAACAGAGTCAAAGCAAAAGTTATTAAAAATAAGGTTGCCCCTCCATTTCGTCAGGCAGAATTTGATATAATGTTTGGAGAGGGAATCTCTAAAGAGGGTGAGCTTGTTGACTATGGTGTTAAATTGGATATAGTTGATAAAAGTGGAGCTTGGTTCTCTTATGGAGAAACTAAACTCGGTCAAGGCCGTGAAAATGTGAAGGCGAAATTTAAAGATGAGCCGGAACTTGCAGCTGAGATTGAAGAAAAAATAAAAGTAGCAATGGGCATGAGTTCGCTTATGACTATGGATACTTCAGAAATATCAGAGGCTGATGCATAGTCTTTGGTAGTTTAATTTAATAACGAAAGAGGAAAAATATATGTTTATAGATGATGTAAGTGCAACAGAAGTAATGGATTCAAGAGGGAATCCAACAGTAAGAGCAACAGTAAGATTAAGTGATGGTACAGTAGCAAGTGCAATTGTACCTTCAGGTGCAAGTACTGGTAAAAGAGAAGCTTTGGAGTTACGTGATGGTGATGATCGCTACATGGGAAAAGGTGTGCAACTTGCTGTTGAAAATGTAAATAGTAAAATTTCTGATGTGCTTATTGGGATGAGTCCTTTTAATCAGGCTGTTATTGATGCAACAATGAAAGAGTTAGACGGGACTGAAAATTATGGAAATCTTGGTGCAAACGCAGTGCTTGGTGTTTCTATGGCAGTTGCACGTGTTGCTGCAAAGAGTTTAGACATTCCTCTTTATCGTTACCTTGGTGGTGCAAACGCAATGGTTATGCCAACTCCTATGTTAAATATCATAAATGGTGGAAGCCATGCTGACAACTCTGTTGATTTTCAAGAGTATATGATTATGCCGATTGGTTTTGAAGATTTTAGAGAGTCTTTACGTGCATCTGCTGAAGTATATCATCATCTAAAAGCTATATTAAAAGCAAAAGGGCACTCTACATCATTAGGTGATGAAGGTGGATTTGCTCCAAATTTAAGTTCAAACGAAGAGCCTATTCAAGTTATTATGGAAGCTATTGAAGCAGCTGGGTATGTACCAGGACAAGATGTTGCCATTGCTTTAGATGTTGCATCAAGTGAACTTGTTGTTGATGGTGGTTATAGACTTGAGAGTGAAAATCGTACTGTAACAAGTGCAGAACTTGTAGAGTATTATTCTGAATTATGTGACAAATACCCTATTGTTTCTATCGAAGATGGATTGAGTGAAGATGATTGGGATGGTTGGAAAGTATTGACTGATAAACTTGCATGTAAAATTCAACTTGTTGGTGATGATCTTTTCGTAACAAATGTAAATATTTTAAATGAAGGGATTCATAAAGGTGTTGCAAACTCTATACTCATTAAGCCAAACCAAATTGGTTCCGTAAGTGAAACGATGCTTACTGTACGTTTGGCTCAAAGAAATGGGTATACGTGTGTTATGAGTCACCGTTCTGGTGAAAGTGAAGATGCTTTTATTGCAGATTTTGCTGTAGCGCTTAACTGTGGTCAAATTAAAACAGGTTCTACTGCAAGAAGTGAAAGAATTGCAAAATACAACCGTCTTTTAGAGATAGAAAATGAAGTTGTATATAGTGAGTACTTAGGTAGTGCACTTTTTAACTAGGCTTATAGATGCAACAAGATGAGCTATATGAAGAAATAGATACCTCTGAGGGATTTACACAGAAGTATCTAGGCTTGTCTTTTACAAAATTTTTTGTATTGCTTTTTGTAATTATCTCTTTTGGAGTTTATCTGGGGGTTTTGCTTTACGGAACAAATTCTGTAGAGGTGCTTCTAGGTCTTGAAGATTATGAGGGTTATCTTCATGATCAAATTGTAAAGCTTAAGAGTGAAAATGCAGAGCTCCAGAGGGAATATTTTGAGCTCAAAGAGATTTCTGCACAATAATGGGCAATCTTTGCTATAATATCTCTAAAAAATAGGCTCGCTTGTATGATAAAATTATTTCTTTTACTCTTTTCTCTTTCTCTTTTTGCTCGTGAGAATCCTTTTTTTCCTATAAATTCTGATTTAGACATTCCTTTAACTTCTTCACAGCAAAAAAGCGTTCCGCCATTAGAAAGAGCAACGCTCTCTTTGCCTTCAACAGCACGGGAAATTGTTGGTTTTACAGTAAAATATAAAAATCTTGATGGCTCGATTGCCACAAAGAGCATTGAATTGCAAAACAGGGTTGATTGGCATCTTCCTATTTTTATTTCACAAAATATTGAACTTGCAAACGATATGAAAATTGCTCCAGTAAAAAAGCATACTAAAATGAGCGAACTTGCTTCATTAAAATTTATTGCTATTTATGCAGGAGACAAAGCAATTAAAATTGCGACAAAAGATAAACTTCTGCGTTCCTTTTTGCTTGTTAAGCCACAGCGTATTGTATGTGATTTTAAGAGAGAAACAGATTTTGGAAGTTATGTGAAAAAAAGTGCCACTAAAAGCGTAGTAAAGCAAATAAATATTGGGACACATAAAGGGTATTATAGAGTTGTGATTACACTAGATGGTTACTATAAGTATAATGTAAAAAGAACTACAAAAGGGTATTTTATTACCCTTTTGTAGCTGGATCATTTTAAAAGTTTACCATTACTGTAGAGTTCTTTTTTAATTAATTTCCCCTCTTTAGTGTATACCTTATATAAACCGTTTTTTTTACCATTTACGTAGTGTGCAATACTTTTAAGTTTTCCATTGTTATACCAAGTTTTTGCTTCTCCTGTTTGAATGTTATTGTTGAAATAGGCAGATGACTTTTTAAAACCATTTTTGTACCAAGTAGTCACTTCCCCATCTTGCTTACCATGTCGAAAATATGCGACAACCGCTTTTTTCCCGTTAGCATATTTTGAGATGTATTCACCATCTTGCACACCTTCTCTAAAGTAGGCAATGGTTCTTATGCTCTTATTTTTTCTCCACTCAGTTAATCTACCATCTATTTTCCCTTTATAATAAGGTACAATTTTTTTAGTTTGACCATTTTGAAAAAAAGTGTATGCATTACCTGTGAATGGTATGTCGGTATTATTTTCATATATAAGACCGGACTGTTTATGGAGTGATGTAGCTTCTACATTTTTAGCTTGAAGTGACAAAGTTAATAGAGCTAAAAAAATAGAAACGATGATAATATGATTCATTTATTCCCCTTTAAATTATATATCTTCTTTAATATCATATCAGTTTTATTGATATATTAATATTATACCTTTATTAAAATTTATTATTTATCTTAAATTTGTGTATTATTGTAATGAATTCAAAAAACATAAAAATAATAGAGAAACTTTTCTTTTAATTAATAGCATATATTATAAAATAAACTTATATAATAAAGGAATAGATATGAAACAAGTAGAGATTAAAAATATTGCTGGTTATTTATCGAAATCATTTTTGAAGAATCCGCTAACACCTGTTTTAGCCATTGCTATACTTGTATTGGGATATTTATCGTTAGAAATTATGCCAAGAGAAGAAGACCCTCAAATTGCTGTGAGTGGCGGTTCTATCATTGTCCCAATGCCGGGAGCATCTCCTGATGAAGTTGATAATGCAATTTTAAAACCTTTAGAACGAAAGATTAGTGAAATTAAAGGGGTAAAGGATGTTTACTCCACGGCAGTCCATAATATGGGAATATTAAATATTCAGTATAAAATAGGTGAAGATCGAGAAAGTTCAAATTTAAAACTCTATGACAAGGTAATGCAAAATATGGATCAAATTCCAGGTGGAGCAATGAATCCCATTGTAAAACCATTTGATATAGATATAGATGTGCCAATAGTTACTGTGGCATTTTATAAGAAGAAAGAGTTAGGCATTGATCATATAAAACTCTATAAGCAGATAAAAGAGATACAGCAAGATGTGAATGCAATTGAAAATATATCGAAAACAACACTCAAAGGTGCAAAACGTCCTCAGTTTAATGTACTTTTGGATTTAGATAAACTCTCTGCATACCATATATCTATAGGACAGGTTGTGCAATCTATTCAAGCAATTGCAAAAAATGCACCAGAAATTGATCTGCCCACAAAAGAGAATAAGCTCATTGTATTTGGTGTAAAAAATGCTATTAATTCGATTGATGACTTGAAGCATTTAGTGATAGCTAAATATAGAGGTTCATTAGTATATTTAAAGGATATTGCCAAAGTTGAATATTATTATGACATACAAAACTATAAAGAGGCACTTATATCTTATAAGGCTGATGGAGAACCATTTAGTGACATTAAAGATCAAGTGACTTTGACAATCTCAAAATTAAAAGGAAGCAATGCTGTTACTCTTGCTGAAAAAAGTTTAAAGATGCTGGAATCTTATGATGATGCATTGCAAAGAAATGGCTTAGGCTATATTGTAACGAGAAATTATGGAGAAAGGGCAAATGAAGCTGTAAATGAACTTGTCCATCATTTAGTATTAACAATTGCAATAATATCACTCATTTTGATTCCATTTCTAGGATGGCGTGAATCTTTAGTTGTGACAATAGCTGTTCCTATGATACTGGCTGGTACTTTGTTTGTTGCGTTTATGACTGATCAAACTGTCAATAGAATCACCCTCTTTGCTTTTTTACTTTCTCTTGGATTGATTGTCGATGATGCAATCATCGTAATAGAAAATATTCATAGACGGATGCACTTAAAAGAGACACAAGATCAGGACTTTGATCAAATAATAGTTGAAGCTACTGATGAAATAGGTCCCTCTACAAATATAGCAACAATTGCTATTATGCTGACAATGATACCAATGGCATTTGTTGGTGGAATGATGGGACAATTTATGTTACCTATTCCTTTAAATGTTCCTGTTGCACTAGCAATTTCACTTTTTGTAGCGTATGTCTTTGCCCCTTATCTGGCAAAGAAATTTATTAAGCGTGTGAAAAAAGGGGACCATTAATTATGAAAGATTTCATATACAACATAGTGAGCTCCAAAAAGAACCGGAGAATGGTTGGTTTTATTGTTTTATTTTTATTGGTTTTTGCAGTAGCTATGATACCTACAAAACTTGTTTTGGCGAAAATGCTTCCGGGAAAAAGTGCCAATACTTTTAGCATTTATGTTGATACAGCAACAAATTCAACTGTTAAGCATACAAAAGAGGTTGTTGCATGTGTGAGTAAGATATTGCAAAAAGAAGAGAATATTAAAAATATGGAGATGTTTATAGGGCAGGGTGCCCCTCTTGATTATGCTGGACTTGTTAAAGGAAGTGAGTTTAAGTCATTAAAAAATCAGGCGGAGATTGTAGTAAACTTAACGGACAAACATAAACGCGATGAACCATCATTTATGATGGTTCATCGTTTAAGACCAATTGTACAAGATCAATGTGAAGTAAATGATGAGGGAACAAGTATAAAATTTGTAGAAATGCCCTCTGGACCACCCACTTTTGCTACGGTACAGGTAAACCTTTTTGGAAAAGATACTGATTTATTACGAAAAACATCACATACAGTTTTTCAAGCCTTAAAAGAGACAAAAGGCTTAGTTGATGTAGATATAATGGAAGATGATATCTTTGTACGGTATGAAATTCTTCCTAATGTGGAGAAAATTATTAATTCACATTTAAGTGTTGACCAGGTGAGTAGAATATTATTTCTTGCATTTAAGGGGAATATCGTAGCTACAAAAAATTCGACACAACAACAGGGACAAATACCAATATATGTCTCTTTAGATAAAAAGACACGAACATTAGAGCGTTCAAGTAAAGAAGACTTAGAGTTGAAATTATCAAGATTAAAGTTATTAAATCAAATGGGGATGATGATTCCTATAAAAGAAGTTGTTAGTATTGTACCTATGTTGTCTGAGCCTACAATCTATAAAAAAAATATGCATTATGTAAGTTCTGTAACTGCAGAATGTGATTTGGTTTCCCAAGTGTATCCTTTAATGGATGCTCGAGAATTAATGATACAAAAATTATCAAAAGATTTTAATGTAACACGATTAACAGGTTTTAGTACCTATATGTTTGATCTTGCTTTAACGCAGAAGAAGACAGGTAAAAAAATCTTAGCTCGATGGGAAGGGGAAATGAAAGTTTCACTAGATACTTTTCGAGATTTAGGAGGTGCTTTTATAGCCGCATTAGTATTAATGTTTTTGTTGATGGTTGTCTACTATAAATCTTTTGCTTTGAGTGGTATTGTACTTATAGGAAGTTTTTTATCTATTATTGGTGTGATTATTGGTCATTTTATTACAGATAAAATATTTTTACTCTATTCGGGTATGAATTTTTATTTAACGGCAACATCGCTTATTGGTTTTATCTCTTTAATGGGTATTAGTGCAAGAAGTTCACTGCTTTTGATTGACTTTACAAAAGCATTGATTGAAACAGGAGTAGAAAAATATGAAGCGATTGCTGTTGCTACAGCGACACGTTCAAAACCTATACTTTTGACAGCGGTAGCTATTATACTCGGTTCTTTACTTTTAGCGACTGACCCTATTTTTGGTGGTTTGGGTATTGCTCTTATATTTGGGAGTATTGCGTCAACGTTAGTGTCTCTCTTTTACATACCAGTACTTATGGCAAAAACCGTAGCGATATGTCCTGAGAATGGGGCAATAAAATGTGAAGAGGGCGAAGGAAAAAGTGCTGATGAAGTTGATCTAAAGGAGATCGCTCCTTAGTACTTTGTTCTAAAGAATAAAATGCTACTATTGCAAAAAAAATGAGTGGTGCATGAAATATTTTCTTGTTGTTATGATAATAGTTGGAAATCTCTACGGAGTTGTTTCTATTTCTCCTGTGGAGATAGGAGATAATCCAGGCTTTAAAGGTGAAGTAGATGGAGCCTTGGATACAAAGCGAGGCAATACTGATTCGGATAGTTATACTGCTAGTATGAAACTTACATATGATAATAACGTCTCTTATGTAGTATGGAGTGAGTTAAGTTTTACATATGGTGAAGCAAGTGGTGTGAAAAATGCAAATAAAACATTTGCACATATCCGCTATATTCATAAGTTGAAAAAAAATCTTGACTGGGAGGCTTTTGTTCAGTCTCAAAGTAATGAATTTACAAAAGTAGATGAGCGCCTACTTGGTGGAGGAGATTTACGAATCCATGTCCATTCCAATAGATTGGGAACACTCTATTTTGGTGTAGGTGGATTTTTTGAATATATTACATACACGACAAGTATCGATCCAAATGAAAATAATGTGAGGGCAAGTATTTATGGTGCATATAAAAAAGCTTTTACGCAAGAGACTGAACTCTCTTATTTATTGTATTATCAGCCAAAGATGACTAATTTTAATGATTATATTCTTTTGAATATATTAGAACTCAAAGTGCTTGTGTACAAGCAACTCTTTATACACTTTAACATTAACTATCGTGAAGATTCAAGACCTGCTATAGGCGTAAAATCACTTGATATATCACAAACCACAAGCTTTTCTTATACGTTTTAAAAAGAGGCACAAATACCTCTTTTTAGACGTTAGAGCTTTTTACCTTCATACTTCGCTTTGAGTTTTAAATACTCTTTGTAATCATCATCTGATATATTTTTTGATATAGATTTTGTAGAGTCATTTGCATTTGTTGTAGCAGTGTTTGATGAATCTTTAAGATCATTTGAAATTGTTTTCGTAGAATCATTTGCATTTGTAGTTGCGGTATTTGATGAATCTCGTAAATCATTGGAAACAGTTTTTGTAGAATCATTTAGATTGTTTGAGGTCGTTTTAGTAGCATCATTAACATCATGCGAAACAGCGACAGCAGAGTCTTTAAGGTCTTTTGTTGCCATTGTAGAACTGTCTTTGAAATCTCGTGTTGTATTGGATGCAGTATCTTTTGTGTCTTCTGCAACTTCTACAGTTGAGTCACGTAAATCTCGACTCACTCCAGTTGTTGTATCTGAACCACTTTTGACAGTAGCAACCTCACTAGTTTTGAGATCATCACTCGCTTTTACAGCAGTGTCTTTTGCATCATGACTTACATTTGTGACAGTTCTTTCCCCACTTTTAGAAACCTCTACTCCCCCTTCTACACCAGATTTAAAAGAGTCTTTAGCATCATGACTCATAGATGTAACACCCTCTTTCATATCTTTAAACATATCTCCAAAGCTAAAATCTGCAGATAAACTTGTCGTAAGTGCGAGTGCTGTAACAGCACTTATTAGTAATTTCTTTGTCATTTTTTCCCCTTTTTGTATGTGACATTTAAATAACTATAACTCCTTGAAGCTAAAGAAAAACTTAATATATAATAAAATTTTCTTATATATTATTGATATGTTCTTTTATTTCACATATAATTAATTTAAATAATAAAATATTAATAATAAAGAGATATTTGAGTGCAATTATATAATTAAATGCTATAATACTTCCAAATACAAAAAGGGGAAAGTATGAAAAAAGTAATTTTAGGAGTGTTAGTAATGAGTAGTTTGTTGTATAGTGGTAATTATACAAAACAAGATAGAATTAAAGATATGGATACTATGGCAAAAGCTATGGATACTATTCAAAATGGTTTCTTCTATAATAACTATGAGATGGTCGCTTCAGGGGTAACTACACTATCAGATACAATTGAACATGTGCAACCACCAGTAGAAGAGGTAAATGAAAAAAATCCAATGGCACGTTATATGAATCAAAAAATTAAAATGACAAATAAAATAGTAAAGAAAGTAAATCAAAAGGCCTTAACTATTTTACAAAGATTTAAATCTGGTGACTCTGCTCAGGCAGTTCAAGCATATACAAAAATTATTGGTCAATGCATGAAATGTCACAGAGAAATTCGTCACTGGTAACAGTGTATGAAATATTTAATTGTAATGTTTTTTATGATCAGTTCATTACTTGCTAATGAACTGATTTTGACGGGTACCGTAATTTCTAATAATAAAAAGATGATTCCTGCAAGATATATGGGGTATGTAAAAAAAATTAATTTTGAAGTTGGTGATGAGGTAGAGAGGGAAGATACTCTTTTTGAATTGGAATCTGCAGAATTTGACATTTTAGAGTCTCAAGCGAACCTTGCACTTGAACAGGCAAATTTGATGCTTGATGTGTATAAAACACGGATTAATGTATTTAAAAAACGTAAACGAAGATTACATAAAAAGAGAAAAATGATGCCCGCTATAGATTTTCGTGAAAATATGGAAGATTTGAATGAAAATATAGATGATATCAGCGGTTCTATAGAAGCCGCAAAAGTGTTAGTTAAAGAGGCAAGTGAAAAGTCAAAACAGTTTGCAACTATTGCAGGATATTTGAAAGTAAAAGCTCCAAATGATGGTGTAATTGTAGAAAAGAGAATAGAGGTCGGTGATATGGTCGCACCAGGGATGCTTACGATGGTTATTGTAGATATGAAACATCTTGAGATTGAAGCCGAAGTTGCAGAATCTGATTTAAAATATCTTCGACGTAATAAGGTTGTTAAAATAGTTATTCCTTCTCTATCATATAAGGCATCAGGTTATATTAAAGCAATTGTTCCAAGTGCAAATCCTATGGCACATACTTTTAAAATACGTGTTCATTTTGAAAAGACAAATAAGATGATTTTTCCTGGAATGTATGCAAAAGTTTATGTAGATTTAACAAATGAATTAGAGAAGTAAATCTTGCTGAGTATTAGATTTAATTAGCTATAATTCACTTTATGAATGAATTAGATAAATATATAAAATCTCACGAAGTAAGTGAGATGCACCCCTCTGAAATTGCTAATATTTTACGGGGAATGAGCGATGATGATTTTAGTCGTGCGATTAAAAAAGTTCCGAAAGAATTAGTGGGGGATGTTGCACTCGCACTTCCTGATAGATATTTCGATGACGTAGTTGAAAATTTAAGTGTTGATGAACTCTCTCAAGCAGTTTCTGAACTTGAATCTGATGATCAACTAGAGTTTATGCATGAGCTTGAAGATGTTGATGAGAATGTCGCTTCACAGGTTTTTGATACACTTGATGAAGATGACAAAAAAGAGATTACGCAGCTTCAAAAGTATGATGAAAATGAAGCTGGTGCTTATATGCAGCTTGAGGTTTTCACGGCTCGTGAAAATGAAAAAGTGCAAGATGTCATTAAACGTTTTGCAAAACTCCGTAAAGAGAATGAACTTGAAAATATTCAGAATCTATTTATCGTAGATAAACATAATACACTCCTTTATGCAGTTGGGCTTGATGACCTTTTAATCTTCGACTTTACAAAGACAATCAAAGAGAATATAGAAGCAAGTGAAGAGTCATTTGAACCGATAAAAGCGAAAGACAGAGATGATATAAAACATGTTGTAGAGCTTTTTAAACAGTATGATTTGTCTGTTTTACCAATTGTTGGTGAGCATGGAAAACTACTTGGTCGTATCACATCAGATGATATCTATGATATTATTAATGAACATGCTACAGAGCAGATGTATAATTTGGCCGGTGTTGATGATGATGCTGAAGAAGATGAAGATATCATTAAAGCAGGAAAAAAACGTGCCTATTGGCTTGGAATTAACCTTTTAACTGCAATAGCAGCCTCTTCGGTTATTGGCCTTTTTGAAGATACGATTAACTCTATGGTGGCTCTTGCTGTATTGATGCCTATCGTGGCTTCAATGGGTGGAAATGCAGGAACACAATCTTTGACCGTAATCGTACGCCAACTCGCCCTTGGTGAGATTAGTAAGGGTGATGCGTTTCGTAGTATTAAAAAAGAGGTTGCCATCTCTTTGATGAATGGCTTTTTGTTTGCAATAGTGATGGGGCTGATTGCTTGGATTTGGTTTAAAATACCAATGCTTGGTGTGGTGATAGGTTTAAGTATGATTATAAACCTTTTTATGGCCGGATTCTTTGGTGCACTTATACCTTTGGCATTGAAATTTTTTAAGATTGATCCCGCAATTGGGAGTACGGTTATTTTAACTACAGTGACTGATGTTGTCGGTTTTTTCAGCTTTTTAGGCTTAGCTAAAATCATACTTTTATAAGGAAAATATACATTGGAACTTTTATTACTTTTTTTCGTTTTGTCGGTTGGCGTTTCATTCGTCTGTTCTGTCTTGGAGTCAGTACTGCTCTCAATCAATATGTCTTATGTAGCTGTGTTGGAAAAAGAGCGTCCAAACATTGGGAAATTACTGCGTTTACAAAAAGAAAATATTAACAAATCAATTGCATCTATTTTGATTTTAAATACCATTGCAAATACTTTGGGTGCAGCTGCAGTTGGAGCACAGGCAAGTGTTGTTTTTGGAAATGATGCTGTTGTTATCGTTTCGATTGTACTTACATTTGCGATTTTGTTTTTGTCTGAAATTATTCCTAAAACAATAGGCGCGATTTATTGGAAAGAACTTGCGCCGATTTCTGCTTATTTTATTAGAATATTTATTTGGATTACGTACCCAATTATTTTGACAACACTTGCGGTTACAAATAAAATCTCTCAAGGCAAAGACGATGCACATACCCTCACAAAAGAGGAGCTTTTAGAGAGTATGCTTATGAGTGAAGATGAGGGTGTTATTGATGAGAAAGAGTCAGATGTTATTGAAAATATTTTAAAACTTGATGATATTAAGGTCTCAGAAGTACTTACGCCAAGGAGTGTTATTTTTGCTCTTGATGAAAACCGATCTATTAAAGATATTATTGCTAATGAAGAGGCGATTTTTAAATTTTCTCGTATTCCTGTTTACAAGGGAAGTGTTGAAGAAGTGACAGGATTAGTACTTACTAAAAAGATTTTTAGACAAGCTTTAAAAGATGATTCTGTTGCACTTAAAACAATTAAAAAAGATATTTTTACCATTAATGAAAATGTTCCTGTGAGTAAGGCGCTTGATCTATTTATATCTAAAAAAGAGCATATGTTTTTAGTAACAGATAACTATGACCAGACAGATGGAATTATCACTTTAGAAGATTGTGTTGAGACAGTTTTGGGTGTGGAAATCATGGATGAGAGTGATACAACAGAAGATATGCGTGAACTTGCAAAGAGAAAGATGAAGCTCAAACGCAAGCTTAAAGAGAAAA
>CAYRVR010000025.1:0-23701 GCA_964427835.1 uncultured Sulfurimonas sp.
TGGTTTTGGAAAAGGTGACTTGGTTATCATCGCAGCGAGGCCAGCGATGGGCAAAACTTCTTTCGTGCTCAACACCGTAAACAACCTCATCGTACAAGGCAAAGGTGTTGCCTTTTTCTCTCTTGAGATGCCAGCTGAACAGCTTATGCTGCGTTTACTCTCCATTCAAACATCCATCCCTTTGCAAAAGCTTCGTGTAGGTGATATGAATGATGATCAATGGTCTTTACTTAATGGGGCAATAGATAGAATGAATTCAGCAAAACTCTTTGTTGATGATCAGGGAAGTGTAAACATTAACCAGCTTAGAAGTAAACTCAGAAAACTCAAGAACCAACATCCTGAAATTGAAATTGCTGTGATTGATTACCTCCAGATTATGTCGGGAATAGGCAATCAAGACAGACACCTTCAAGTCTCAGAAATCTCTCGTGGCCTTAAAATGCTCGCTCGTGAACTTGATATGCCAATCGTTGCACTCTCACAGCTCAACCGTGGACTTGAAAGCCGAAATGACAAGCGTCCAATGCTTAGCGACATCCGTGAATCTGGTTCAATTGAACAGGATGCCGACATTATTCTTTTTGTGTATCGTGATGATGTGTACCTTTACAAAGAAGAAAAAGAGCGTGAAAAAGCTGCCAAAGCAGAAGGCAAAGAGTTCACTTCAACCTATGTCGAAAAAGAGGAAGAGGATGCCGAGATTATCATAGGAAAGCAGCGTAATGGTCCAACAGGACATGTAAAACTGGTCTTTCAAAAGAAACTTACCCGTTTTGTCGATGCACCAAGTTATGCAAGTGCGGTTGAGACAGTCTATGAAAATGTCGATACAAAATCGGCAAATATAGATATTGCAACACCAAATGTAGATATGCCACAAATTTAAATATGCAAAAATTAGAGAGGGTTGTTCTTTTTACAACAAAAAAAGATTACCTTCTCTTTTTACTCTTTGCACTGTTTCTTTTTTGTCTCTCTATCTCCTACCAATATTACAAATACCACCAACTCACAAAATTTGACTCACAGCTCGTAAACGCAGTCGTACTCAAACAATACCTCAAAACAAAAACCACAAAAACAGGCAAACACAAAAGTTACGAGGTACTCCAACTCAAAAGTAGTGATGGTGCAACTTTTTATACCATTGCAAAAAAGAGCCTTCCAAACATTAAAAACAAAACAGTAGAACTTGAAGTCTGGGCAGGGAAAGTATCGTTTTATGATTACTTGAGAAAATACTTTGCATTTAGTAAAATCCTCAAAATAGACTCCAAACCAACACTCCAGCAAAAGCTCGCACACGACATAGCGTTGCAACACAGTGACGAAAATATTAGCGCCCTCTACAAAGCCCTTTTTCTCGCCCAGCCACTCCCACAAAAACTACAAACACTCTTTTCACAACTTGGTATCTCCCATCTTATAGCAATCAGTGGTTTTCATCTTGGAATCCTCACTTTTTTACTCTATTTTCTCTTCAAACAGCCCTACAAATTTTTGCAAAAGCATTTTTTTCCCTACAGAAATGAGCAACGTGACCTTTTTTTCATCACTGCGTTTATACTCCTTGCATATATGCTTACAATAGGCTCACCACCCTCTTTGTTACGTGCTTATGCAATGCTACTTATTGGATTTTTTCTTTATGAAAGAGGAGTGAAAATTATATCGATGCAGACACTGTTCATTACCATAATCTTGCTTCTTGCGCTCGATATACGACTTTTATTTAGCATAGGATTTTGGCTCAGCGCAGCAGGTGTTTTTTATATTTTTCTCTTTTTTGTCTCTTTTAAAAATCTTACAAAAAAACAACAGTTCTTTTTTCTTCCTATCTGGATATATCTCTGTATGCTTCCCTATTCCCTCGCAATTTTTGGAAACTTCAGCCTCTATCACCCACTTTCCATTCTTGCATCACTGCTCTTTACACTCTTTTACCCACTTGCCCTACTTTTACACTTTTTAGGAGTTGGAGATTTACTGGACTCTCCACTGCACTCTCTACTAAACGCAGCCCCAAACGCAGTAACTATAAAGCTTCCTTTGACACTCTTAGGAGCAATTGCATTCCTTTCGATTGTAACTGTTTTTTATAAAAAAATGCTCTACTTACTACTAAGTCTTCTTCTTTTTGTCTTTGTTAAATCTCTTTATTATCTCTCTTGATCGCGCTGACACTTATCTGCCCAAATATCATCAACCCATGCAACATGATCGACAAAAGGATTTCTATTCCCTTGGTACTTTGCAACAATATCATTTCTTTTTCTATCTGCATCTGTTACGGGATCTATCTTGTTCCACTCTAACATAGTACAAAGTTCAGCAGGATATTTATTACTAAAATTATGAGCATAAATCTCCAAATCAGGCTCATCATTATCACCTTCATAACGCACAGTCATATAAAGTATAGCCCGCGCTACATTCCCTTTTAATACATCACTTACTTCAAATTTATCATCCGCATAAAATCCGTCGATTCTATCATACGGAGTTGTTGCATATCCATAAGGTTTATTACTTCTAAATGCATTTACATTTGCATCGCTTGGTCTGAGATGATGCAAGTCTGTGTAGGTATTTACAGAAGAATCATAGCCAACACCTAATGATTTTGGCCACATATGTTCTCTATTCCAACAATTTTTAGAATTAGAATGGCATCTATTTTCAGCGGATTCAGATTCTTGCAAATAAAACAAAACTACATTGTCTTCATCAGGTTTTGAAAAATCTTTATCTGTTTTCGCTAAAAGCTTATAATCTTCTGCATATGTTAAATAAATAGCAGAATCCTTTAAAATTGTATGCAAAGCATGTTTTAGCTTATCATTTTTCTTTCCTATTGCATCGGCATAATAACTTTGCAATTCATAAGAAAGAGCACCCTGCGTTGCGTTTGTATCTGGTGTTTGTGTCTTATTATTATCAATTTGTTGTGTTACATTTACATCTGGATACGTTGATCCTTTTTTCGTATCTGCCGCATCACATCCAATAAAAACAAGACTCACTAATACTACAAATACTATTTTAAAAATATGCTTTTTTCTCATTCTATACCTTTAGGAGAGAAAACCTCTCCTCTTTATTTTCTTATCTCTTTCCAAGCCCATCAAAAGTGTCTTTTGCAAAACCATCCCATTGTTTTGCAGGATCAAATGCATCTGCACCATTTGTATCTCCTACGCTCACAGTTGATTTTCTTCTGAGCGTATGATCTTTTGTTGTTATATCACCACTTCCCCATGCTTTACCTGGATCAGTTCCAATTTGCCCAATCACGTCAACTATGCTGTTTGTTGGTTTATAAACAAGAGCTATCGCATCATCGCCGTTAAAGCCTAAGTAAGGATCAGCTACTTGATCGGCATGGCCTTTGAGTTCATCACTTGCATGTGGATCTACAATAACAAAAGTTTTAGTACTTTGTAATGTTGTAGCTGTAATATTTCTATCAAAACCATCTGTTTTTCCATTTGAATATATAACAAGTTTATAATCACTTAAATCTATAGTTGCATTAGTGTCATTATATAATTCTAATGCTTTATTTGAACTACTTCCTTCTATATATTCTGAGAAAAGCAGACCTTTACTAGCATTATTTTCAGGAGTTGGATGAGTTGTTGCAGTTCCTTGTGTTGAGTTAGTATCTGTGATGTTTAAGTCACACCATACTAAACGGTGATCTGATGAATTTTCTCCGCCATTAGCATTTTTTTCAACTAAATAGTGTTTCTTATCAGTAAGCTGTGGCCAATACACACCACATTGATTGATGTCAAATCCATATCTTGAAGGTAAAACATAATCTGCATGAAGGCTCCAATCGGCCGTATCATCAGGATCTCGATTTTTCACACCCTCACTCATAGCTCCTTTACTTGTTGGTGTAACACTAGCATTGATATAAGGGTTATTTAAAAGCTGCATAATAGCATTTTTATAACTGTCACCTTCATCTTTATCTGCATTATGATCACCAAGGATTACAAAACGATTATTTTCTCCTAAACCACCCGTAACATTTGAATCATCATACATATATGATTTACCTTTAACATAATCTGCCCAAAGTCTAATCTCATCGTGGTTACGTAATCCATTCCAGTCAATAATCTTAGGATTATCAGCACCATTATTACCATCTTTATCCCCATCATCAAATGTTGGAGGTGTTGGATGATCTGCTAAAACATGAAAGACTTTTCCATTAATAGTTATTGGAATATCCCAGTGACTTTTTGATGACAATCTATACACACTCATTACATCATCACTATAGTATGGTGTACCATCTGCTTTTGTTGGTACTAAATGTTCAGGCATATCCTTCCACAAAAATTTTTGGAATGTACGGACATTTGCCGTATCTATCGGGTATTTAGATAAAACAACCATTCCGTATTGACCAGGAAATTCTCCATACCCAAAAGCATCATCTCCATTTATTTTGCCATCACCATTATAATCTTTACCACTTTGAATACCTGTATTTGATTGTGCTACAAAATAGTATGGATATTCTACTCCATCAGCCAGACCTTGTCCAACAGACAAATATTTCTTTCTCAAAAGATCAACATTCGCTGTCCCATTATAATCAAATTCATTGATTAAAAGTACATCTGGGTTCACCTGCTGGATAATATTTGCAACATTTTTAATTTGTTGGTCTGCACCTGATTCTAAATCTTGATAGAGCTCGCCAAGTTTACTTCTATTAAGATAGGAATTATATGTAGCAACTCTAAGATCCCCTACTTTTGCAGGTACTTTTTCATCAAGAGGTGCGTTTACTATAACATTATCTGTTGCACTTGTTGTTGTACTATTTGCATCTTCTACATTTAATACTATTGTATAATTTCCTTCATTTGAATATTTGTAACAGAACTCTTTCTCTTTTTTACTCTCTCCATCACCCATGTCCCAATTAAATGTATATGGAGCTTCTCCTCCACTTATATTGCTTTTTATCTCTATATACTCATTTGTTAAAACAGATTTTTTACTTACACTAAACGCAGCTTGAAAAGGAACTATGACACTTCCAGAACCACGAACAACAACATCATCCACTTCCCAGTTTGCAACCTTATTACTTGTTGTGCCCGGTGCTTCATGATAAAAAGCTATGTATGCATCGCCTCTATATGAGGAAAGGTTTACATCTCCTGAATCTGTCCATTTATAGTTACCATCATTTGTTGTAGCAATGGTTGCGTTTAAATCTTCCCATGTTGCGTTGGCTGGGTCTCCAAAACCGCTATAGTCTGTAGAAATTTTTACTACAATTTCTGAACCATTGTAACCTTTAGCACTTTTAAAAGTAAGAACCTCATCACCTGTTAATTGAAGTTTTGGAGAGATCAACCAATCTTTACTTGGTTCATCCGCACCATAACCGCTGATGTAAGCGTAAGTATGCCCACCATAAGAAGAAATTTTCCAGTCAGCATTACTCGCTTGACTATATGCTAACCATGGTTGCAGTAATCCACACTCAAAATCACTCCCAAATACAATTCCATTGCCAGTAGTAAAACAACTACTTGATACTGGTTTTACAATGTCTATTGCCGATGGAGTTGAGTAATCGACTGGTGTCGTTGATGCTTTACAGATGTTGCCATTCCACTGCATAGAAGCCGCTTCACAATCATCTTTTGTTTGAGGTAGTTCTACTTGTTTCGTTAAACCTGATTGCACCCTAAAAAGACCATACGCTGACTCTTTATCATCTTTTGGGTGTTGTGTTACTAAGCTTAAATACGAAAAGCCCTTAATATTTCTATAAAAAGCAGTTGATGTTGCTTCAGCTCCAACTGGAAGCGTTGCTACTCGTGTAAGTTTTTTTGTTTTTACATCATATGCCCACATCATATTATTTACATGATTATGACTATCTTCTGCAATAATAAGTGTATTTGTATTAGAGATATATGTTAGATTATCTGGATTAGATATTTTATCTATATTATCTTTATTCCCTTCATACTTGGTTCCAGCATAATCTTTAGGTTCACCAAAAATCATTGCATGAAAATTTTTTGCTATATAGTCACTTCCAAGAGTATTGTCTGTGTTTAAATCAATGGCATATACTGCACCTGCTGGATTTTGAGGAAGTCTTATATCATTATGTCCACCAAAGTCATAATCACTATTGTCCTGCATACCCTTATCTATGCTTGTTATTGCGACATAGAGTCTATTATGAATAGGATCATAATCTATGCCTTCTTCTTTGTTGAGCTCTGTAGTAGCTCCTTTTATGGCTGCATAACGTCTTGTTTCTAATCTTGAGGCAATCTCTTCTTTTCCTGCTTTTACTTTTAGGCACTCTTGCCCTGCTGATGTATTCACGGAAGTAAAACCCTCTTCGCACATCGAACCACATAATGGTGCAGAAGCCTCAAAAATATCTGAAAATTTTGGAGCAGAATCAACAATATCTTTCATTTCTGCATCAGAGCTATGCCCTAAATCAACCCATGTTAGATCAAAAGAACCACCTTTAAAGTTCTCAGTTTGATGAAATTTTGCTGCATATAATGTTCCAGAACTCAAATCTCCCTTATTATCTGCTATAAACATATAAAAGCCTGTATTCTTACCATCATCAGTCATATAAACAGTCTTTTCATCTGGCATTACATACGCCATTTCATGAGAAAGTCTTCCCATACTATAGTGTTTCACATAAGTTGGTGTTTGTGTCTCTATATTTGTTTCAGTAATCCATCCATAATAATATGGAGAAATGCTTGAAAATTTATCTCCCCAAAAATATTTCAATTCTTTAAAATATGGATCAGAATCATTTCCTTTTAACTCAATTCGTCTTGCGTCTGTTTCATACTCTTCAGAACCTAAATGAGTATTCCAAGGTGTTATACTCCCAGCACAATGTGTCCAACCACCATATTCTCCTTCCGGTATATACTTGAGGGTATTCTTTTTTGGAGTAATAAGCCCATTTTTTTCTTGTTGTAACTCTAGCATATACATTGCACCAATAGAACACTCAAATTGGCTCACTAAAAATAGTTTTTTGTCTTTTTGTATGATTGAGCTGAAATCAAGTCCTGAACCTTCTCCATTGTTTGTACCATTACATATATAGAGTGAACCATCTGCAAACTTCACTTGATTTCCATTCACATCCTTAACTGCACCAAAGACTTCCCCATTATCTTCATATCCTGTTTTTACTACTTGATTGTAAGAAACATTATATTTCTTGCCATCAATAGAAAGAGCAGAAGTTGTAGCGATTTTCTTCTTTGCATCTTTTTTCAGGGGTACAGCTACTCCAGTGGGTGAGATAGTTAATGCTGAATGTATAACCTCTGCATTAGTTTGTTGGTTAGGGGATTTTGGATCAGTTGCCTTCTTTGAAGTTTCCCCGCAGCCCGATATACTAAGAGCAATTGTTGCACTCAGAGACAATAATATAACACGTGTAATAGATTTCTTCATCATCATAACCTCCTATAATTTTTACAATAATAGGAGAAAAAGATTTCAGTTGTATTACACAATAGATACCAATTAGAAACAAATATTTCTTATTTAGTAGGAGATTTTTTATAGAGTTTATCTATAATGTAGCATAATTTCAGTCCATAGATAAAGATAATCCATGAAAGGTATATCCATAGAAAAAGAAAGAGGAGTATTGCAAAAGAACCATACATTGTTGTGTAGGATTTATTAAGAAAAACATAGTAAATAAAGGCATTTTTACTAATGCTAAAAATGACAGAAACTATAAATGAACTTATAAGGGAGGCTTTTGGATTAATCTTTGCATTTGCCGCTATTTGAAAAATAAGAAAAAAGAGTCCCCAAATGATGAGATACGGAACAAGCGGCAAAATATTTACGCCTGAAGTAAGTGAATGTGAAGCCATTAAGGTAGCTATGTAACCTGTGATGTAAAAAGAGATACCAAGGGCAATAGGTGTCAGGGTTAAAAGCGTCCAATACGTTGTAATGCTTTCCCAAAGTGTCCGTGGTTTGGCGTGGAAAATTTTATTTGCAATATATTCAAAATTTTTAAAAAAGAGTAAAGAGGAGACTAAAACAGCAGCAAAACCAATAGCTCCCATTTTAGAAGAGTTTTGTAAAAAACCATTTATTTGTATCATAACGGTATCGGAATTTACAGGCATAAGATTGGAAAATATAAACCCCTGTATTTTTTCATAATAATCTGCAAAAGATGGCAAAGAGGTTAAAATTGCCATAATTATAAGCAGAAGAGGGATAATGGTAAAAATGGTATAAAAGCTCAAACTTGCGGCAAAGAGCGTAAGCTCTTTATCGACAAAAGAGCCAACGAAAAGCTTTACTTCTTTTAATATTGTCTCTGCTTTTTCTCGCATACGTCTACTAATTCAATCCCATTTTTGCAGGATTTAAAATATTTTTCGGATCAAACGCAGCCTTAATCGATTTAAAGAGATTCATCTCTTCTTCTGTAAAAGCCATGCTCATATAAGGTGCCTTTGCAAGCCCTATACCATGTTCACCTGAGAGTGTACCTCCCAAATCAACAGTCGCTTGAAAAACCTCTTCTATAGCTTTATAAGCAATTTTCACCTGCTCAGGATCACTTCCATCAACCATAACATTTGTATGGACATTTCCATCACCAGTATGTCCAAAACATGGAATATTTACATTATACTTATCTGCAATCGCATAAAATCTCTCAAGTAGTTCTGGAAGTACTGCACGAGGAACCGTGACATCTTCATTGAGCTTTTTACTACCGTAAACACTAAGAGCTGGAGAAGCATTTCTACGTGCAAACCAAATATCAGCAGCCTCTTTATCATCTTTTGCACGACGGAATTCACTACATCCATTCTCTTTAAAAACTTTCTCAATTTGGTCCAGTTGGAAGTTTAAATCATCTTCTAAATTCCCATCAACATCAGTGACTAAAAGTGCTCCTGCATCTACCGGGAGGCCTTTATGAAAAGTTTGCTCTACAGCACGGATGGTAAGATTATCTAAAAATTCCATAGCAACAGGAGTGATGCCACTTGCCATTGTTTTATAGACTGCTTCCATCGCATCATTTACTGTTGGAAAAATCCCCATTGCAGTTTTTGTCATTTTTGGCTTTGGAATAAGCTTGAGTGTAATCTCCGTTAAAACTGCCAAAGTACCCTCAGAAGCGATTAAAATACCACTGATGTTATACCCAGCCACATCTTTTATGGTACGTTTTCCAGCTTTAATAACATCACCATTTGGTAAAACAGCACGCGTCGCCATTACGTAATCTTTTGTAATACCATACTTTGCAGCACGCATACCACCTGCATTTTCACTGACATTTCCTCCAATTGTAGAGTAGTCTTGACTAGCAGGATCTGGTGGATAAAAGAGACCAACCTCTTCCACTGCACGTTGTAAATCCATATTTATCACACCTGGTTGGACAATGGCTACCATGTTTTTCATATCAATCTCTAAGATTTTATTCATGTGTTTTTCCATTGCAAGCACAATGCCACCACTACTTGGAAGTGCACCCCCTGTAAATCCTGAACCTGCTCCACGTGGTACAATTACTATGCGGTGCTCATTACAGTACTTGAGTATTTCACTCACATCCTCTTCATTACGAGGGAACACAACAGCATCCGGTTTAAAATGCTCTCGCGTAGCATCATAAGAGTAAGCTATAAGGTGCGCTTTATCACTGTAAATATTCTCTTCACCAACAAGCTTTGTAAAGTGTTGTATATGTTTTGCATCTATCATTATCTCTTTCCTTTTTTAAACTCTGCGTATGCATCTGCAAGTTTTTTATTATCTTTATTATACTGAAGAAGTAGTTTGTAGTAGTAAGGAGTATACTCTTTTACTGCTCTTGTACCAGCACCCCAGTCCCACCATGAAGATTCTAATTTCTCTACACGTGTATAAAAAGGGAGTTTTACCTTTTTTTGCTCAAGAGGTGCTGCGTTTACTGTAATAATTTTAAGACTTTTCATATCGATTGTATAGATTTTTTTATCTAAATAAACAAACAAAAGCCCGCAACTCGTTGCATCTGACATCTTGTTAAAATCATCTTTTATAGGTGCAACATGTCCCTGATATGTTAAAACAGTCGCAAAAAGATCAGGATGGATCCACTGCGTTTGGACACTTTTTGTAATGCGATGATAAATCGCTTCATTGGGGGCAATAAGCAAAGAACGGTTATAACCAAAAGCAAATACAGCTGTATCACCTACAGTTGGTTTGTACTTAAAACTTGGCAATGAGTCATTATCAAGTAGATGAAAAGGTTGCATTTTTAGTGTTGCCATACTACTGTTTACATCAAAATGCGTTACAACTATATTTTTAACAATCACCATATGTTTTGCTGTAATGTGATGCAGTATAAACCCACTCATGCCAACATTGATTTTACCAATTTTTATTTCTGCTGTCTGCTCTTTTTCATTCACTGCGTTTAGGGGAACTTGCACTAAAGCAGCCTCTAATTCTAAAACAATGAGTAAAAACAATACAATATATTTCATTTCTCTTCTTTTTATCAAATTTATATATGCGATTATATCAAACAAACCTCATATTAATCCAAAATTTGATAAAGTTACATCTTAATTTAGAATAGGCTAATATTTATGATACGATTTTTCTTATTATTATTTCTATACACTTCTCTTTTTTCCTCCATGGTAGAACGTTACCGATGGGAAAATGGGGAAAGTTATCTTATGTTTTTACAAAGACATGACCTACCAACAAAAGAGCTCTATTACAACCTCGATAAAGATGACCAAAAGCTCACAGAAGAGATGCGAAGCGGCATCCATTACCAAATACTACGAGACAAAAACAAAAATATTGAGCAGCTCTTACTCCCTCTCAATGACGAACTCCAAATTCATATTTATAAAAAGAAAGGGCACTATAAATTTGAAGTCATTCCTATCATTAGTACGACAAAGGCAGAAGCGTTCTACACAACGATCACAAGTTCTCCTATGTACACCATTTACAAAGAGACAGGCAGTAGAAAGCTCGCACAGATTTTCATAAATGGTTTCAAACACTCGCTCAATTTTAAAAATGACATCCGACAAGGTGATAAACTTGTTATGATATACACACAAAAGTATCGTCTAGAGCAGCCCTTCTCTATGCCAACACTCAAAGTTGCCATGATTGAAATACGGCATAAAAAGCACTATATTTACCGCAACAGCGACGGTAATTACTATAATGAAAAAGGGCACCAAATAGAAGGATTTTTACTCTACAGACCTATTCCAAGAGCACGTATATCTTCACGTTTTAGCAAAAGAAGATTTGATCCTGTTCTACACAAATGGAGAGCCCATTTAGGCGTTGATTTTGCAGCAAGGAGAGGAACACCCATTCATGCCGCAGGTGATGGGCGAATTATCCGTGCCAACCGTTCTGTGAGTTATGGAAATGTTATTTATATCCGCCATGCCGGTGGCTATACAACACGCTATGCCCATATGAAACACTTTCGCAGAGGTATTCATTATGGAAAACATGTAAAAAAAGGCCAAGTTATAGGCTATGTAGGAACAACAGGCTGGTCAACAGGGCCACACTTACATTTTGAAGTTCGCTACCATGGTCGTGCAATCAATCCTCTGCATATTGTTCGTGTAACAACAAAAAAACTCCATGGCAAAGCAAGAAGAGCCTTTTTAAAACTCAAAAAAAATTATGACCAAAGTGTGGCCTTGCACCTCACAAACAAAACACAATTCCATAAACCGCCACCATTTGAGCCTATCTCCTACATCCACCTTTTAGATGAGAAACACAATGACACACATTGATGCGATTAAACCTCTTAAAAATCCAAAATTCATAAAACCCATAGAAATATTCTATACCCAAAACAATGTAAAACGCAGATGGGAAGCTGTTCTTTCACACGACAGTGTAGCAATTGTGCTCTGGCATCAAGAGAGAGATGCCTTTGTTTTTGTAAAACAGCTCCGTGCAACAGTACTCAATAAAAACAAAACAAACGGCTATATGTATGAGCTGTGTGCCGGCATAGTCGATAAAGAGTGTTCCAACGCTCAAATTGCCAAAGAGGAAATTTTAGAAGAGTGCGGCTATGATGTCCCTGTGCAAAACCTCCAAAAGATCAGCACATTTTACACTAGTGTCGGCATTTCAGGAACACACCAAACAATCTACTATGCCCAATTAAATGAGAGTATGAAGGTAAACGCAGGTGGTGGACTTGAAGATGAAGAGATAGAGGTTATTTATATTCCTACAAAAGATATAAAAAAATTTATGTTTGATGAGAACTACCAAAAAACAACCGGTGTAATGCTCGGCATCTACTGGTTTTTTGACACTATGAGACCTAAGCAAACTCTATAGGGTCCATATCGACCTCCGCAGAAGCTGTTTTACAAGCACGCACTGCTTGAAGGATGTCGGTACTTTTATCTGCACGTAAAAGTATCTCAAAGCGGTATTTATTTGCTACTTTTTCAATAGCACATTTGCCTGATCCAACAATCTCAACACTCCTAAACGCAGCAAGATCTTCACGCATGCGCTCCATCTCTTCGCGTGCTTTATGTCCATTTTTATTTGAAAAAAGAATCCTGCAGAGCTTTTTATATGGCGGATAGAGCCCTTCTCGAAAAGATTTTTCAGATTCTAAAAATGCCTCATACTTCTCAATATATGTTGCAAAAAACTCTTCATTAAAAGTCTGCACAATGACTTTGGCATCTTTGGCACGTCCACTTCTGCCTGCTACTTGAATAAGTGCCGAGAGTGCCTTTTCTCTCGCCCTGTAATCACTCATACTCAGCATATTATCCATACCTAAGACAACTGCTAGCGTTACACCATGGTAATCATGCCCCTTTGAGAGCATCTGTGTACCAACGAGTATATCACTCTCTTTATCATTAAACTTTTTAAGGGCTTTTTTAAGTTTTGCAGCTGTAGTAATGGCATCTCTGTCAAACTGCTGTATCACTGCGTTTGGAAATAATTCTTCTAAATTTTCTACTGCCTCTGCAGTACCTAGTCTAGAGCTACTGAGATGTGAAGAGTGGCACTCAGGGCAGACCTGAGGAATTTGTTGCGTAAAATTACAGTAGTGACATTTAAGAGATCGTGCCTGCTGATGCACACTCATTCCAACACTGCAAAAAGCACACTTTATGGTATGCCCGCAATCTTGACAAATCAAATACTTAAAATTTGCCCGGGTCGGTAAAAAGACGATGGCCTGCTCTTTTTTTTCAACAGTTTCATGCAAGTGATGTAAAATAAGAGGAGAGAGACTTTCACTGCTTTTTTCATAAATAAAACTCTTTTCACTCACAAAATGGCCACCCTTGAGCCGAACATGAGGAAACTTCACATAAGAAGTTAAAGAAGGGGTTGCACTTCCAAGAACGACTGGGATATCATTTATTTTACCCATATAAATAGCAATATCACGGGCATTATAACGTGGACGTGAGGAAGATTTGTAACTATCATCATGCTCTTCATCAACAACAATCAATCCCAAATCTTTTATAGGTAAAAAGAGTGTTGAACGTGGACCGGCAATGATTTTTGCCTCACCTGAGTAGATTTTTTGGAGTGCCTCTCTTCTCTTTTTTGGAGTAAGTTTTGAGTGCCACATCACAACATGACTACCAAAGTGTTTCTCAAGACGTTGTGACATTTGAGGAGTGAGCGAAATTTCTGGCATTAAAAAAATGCTGCGTTTCCCCTCTGCTAACATCTGCTCAAAATATTTCATATAGATTTCTGTTTTACCACTTCCGGTATCACCAAAGAGCAGAGCAACTCTATGTTGTTGTAAAAATGCAAGTGCATTTTCTTGTTTGTGTGAGAGTGTTAATTGTGTTGCATAAGAAGTAACCCTCTCTTTCGTGTGTGCTAAATTGTTACACTCATAAGGAGTCATCAGTCCAAAGGCATCCCCTAAGGAACAGATATAATACGAAGCAATAAAACGGGCAAGTTGCAACTGCTTTGCATCATACCTAAACGCAGTCACCTCAACAATAGACTCTGTAGAAAAAGAGGGTTGCTCAACTTGTAAAAGCACAACCCCTTTCAGGGTTCGCAAACGCAGAGGAATGAGCACTTCATCCCCAACCTCCAATAATCCATTAAAATGGTATGTCAAAGGCTCTAAAGGAGAACCAATAAGAGCAATAGAGTAGTAGTTCAATTATTTTGTGAGTTTATCGCACTCATTTCCAGAGGTACAAACAAATTTTCCATCTTTAGGAGTATACTTAAATGTATTTGAACTGCCTGCAACTTTATATGTATAAGTACCAGTTCCCGCTGTTGCGCTCCAACCATCATTTCCTGTTGATTGTTTGATTGGATACATCAAAACCCCACCAAAAAGTCCACCATGATCCATTTGATTATATGTTGTGTTATTTTTAGTATAAGTACCTGTACCATTTGGTATAAAAGCAGATAAACCTTTAATCAAACGGGATTGTCTTTCTGTAATAATTCCTGAACGGATGGCAGCTACATTACTACGTCCTTTTGCAACAACAGCATCATCACGTGTAGCTGAAAATTTTGGTACTGCAACCGCTGCAAGAATTCCTAAAATAACAATGACAAAAACCAGTTCTATCATCGTAAATGCGTTTTTATTTCTAATATACAACACTTGTTCCCCTTAATTTAATAAAATAATTTTGCGTACCAATGGCACCTTGTAAGCTTAAGCATTTTTTATTTGTACTATTTATGAAAGAAACCTTTAAATCATCGTTTGTTGCATTTTTTACTACATCAATACTTATACAGTTCACACCATCAATTGAAATAAGAGCTTTATTATCACTCAGCACTGCATTTCCAGAATTTTTCATCTTCTGTATAGCATTTGACATAAGTGAAAAATCTTTCTTTGCTCCACCTTTAGAAGTCGTATAAGAGGCAATTTCACCAACCGCTGTTCCAATGTTTTGTGCTAGCATAGAAACCTTGGCATCATCACGAGTTGCTACAAGCTTAGGAATAGCCACTGCTACTAAAATTCCAAGAATAACAATTACAAATACCAACTCAATCATTGTAAAAGCACTTTTCATTTCCAATTCCTTAACTGCCCATACATTTCCAAGTACTGATTATATACTTTCTTATCTTAAATATCGAAACAAAAAAAACTGATAAATTAAAAAGATTACATAAAATAGAAGAAAATAGCAGAAAAATATTTATAGTCAAAATAGTAAATAGTTCACTATTTTGACTTGAGAATAACCTTTAGTAAGTTACACCACTTGTACCACCAAATTGGTATGATGTTTGAAAACTACTATATCCTGTAGCAGGTAGTGTTAAAGTTATACCATCATTTGTTGAATTTATAGCAACCGCTAACCCAGCAACAGCATTAGCATTCTTACACGCCTGATCAGTTGTTAAATCGTTCGCAACCAAAGTCCCTGACGCTGTATATTTTGCACCTAAATCACTAATACATGTAGCTAAATCACTTCGTGCTGCAGATAACTTCGCATCATCACGAGTCGCTGCAAGTTTTGGAATGGCAACTGCTGCCAAAATACCTAAAATAACGATAACAAAGATCAATTCGATCATAGTAAAACCAGCTCTTTTCATAAAGAACTCCTTAATTAAAATATTTGGATTACACTTGTAACCTTGTGGGTATTATGGAACTATTTTCCTTAATACTTGCTTAATCCCATATTTTAGAAAAATCAAACTCCAACTCTTTTTCACACTCTTTAAGAGTGAAAATTATTTTTTCATCTGTTGCATCCACTACTTTTATGTAACGCCCTTCTTTTAACTCATACACTTTAGCAACGCTCTCTTGTGGATTTACTATAATATAATACTGCACACCCTCTTGTTCATAAAGATTAAATTTTAGTCCTGTATCTTTTTTAACAGTAGATTTTGAGAGGATTTCAAAGATTATTCTCGGTGCTTTTGTAATGTAGGCTTCATGCCTTGGATTATGGCAAATTACAGAGTTATCAGGTTGCACAACAGTATCTTCGGCAATTTTCCAATCAACAGGTAAGAGTGATTTGCATTTACTACACTCCTCTAGCTGTTCTTCTAAAATTCTTGCTATTTTACTACTAATAGCTTGATGTTTAATCATAGGAGCCGGACTCATACAGTATGCTTGTCCATAAATAATTTCCCAATTATCATCCCACTGTTTATAATCTTCATACGTGTAATGTGGCAAATCTTCTAATTTCACTACACCCATAACAGCCTCCAAAAAAGTTTTTATCATTATAGCATAAGCAAATTATAAAATATGGAATAAATTTTGCTTTAAAAACTTCATATACTTAGTAGAGGAATTTTTATGAGCATTGAAATATCAAAAACACATGCCCTTTTAACACAAGCAATGGATTACAGAGCAGCACGTCAAGATATGATAGCCTCAAACATCGCAAATGCTGACACTCCTTACTATAAACCAAGAGACATCAGTTTTGAAGATGCGCTCATCGCAAAAAAAAGAGCACTCTATGAAGATGATGCTCACCAACTTAAAATGGCCATTACAAATCCAAGAGATTTAGAACCAAAAAAAGAGAGTAGTTCACTCAAACCAACACTCTTTTTTAGAGATGGACACATGGCAAGAAATGATGGAAACTCTGTTGATATAGACGTGGAGACTACAGAAATGAGTAAAAACTCCATCATGTTTAATGCACTTGTTATGGCAGCAAAAAAAGATTCGGCAATTTTTAAAAGCGTCATTGATGCTTCAGCAAAAATAAACTAAGGAACGATAGGTGAGTAACTTTTTAAATAGTTTTGACATCAGCGGCTATGGGCTCTCAGCACAAAGAGTCCGCGTAAATACAATTTCTAGTAATATCGCCAATGCACAGACAACACGTACTGAAGAGGGTGGGCCGTATCGTCGTCGAGAGGTTGTTTTTAAAGCCATTAACTTTAATGATGTATATAATGATGCCCTCTCCAAAGATACAAACAGTATGGGTTATGAGGATCCACTCGATGAGGGGCAAGAAGGTGAAAAGGTAAATCCTGCTATAATGAGCGTGGCAGTTGATAAAATTGTCAGAGATGATTCCAAACCACTTATGAAATATGAGCCAAATAATCCCGATGCAGATGCAAGTGGGTATGTTGCTTATCCAAATATCAATCCTGTGGTTGAGATGGCTGATCTCGTAGAAGCAACACGCTCATATCAAGCAAATGTTGCTGCATTTCAAAGTGCAAAAGATATGGCTAACAGTGCTATTTCACTACTACAATAAAAAGGAGATGTAACATATGAATAAACTTGCTAATGTATCTGCTACATCAACAGCTGATCTACTCAAACAAAAAGACGCTCTTAGTCCAAAAACTGGTGGTGAAGAGTTTGCACAGCATTTAAAATCTGCTATTAATGAAGTCAATGACATACAAAAAGAGAGTGAAAATGCTATTGCTGATTTGGCAACAGGCCAAGTCAAAGACTTACACCAAGCAGCTCTTGCCATTGGAAAAGCAGAAACAAGTATGAAACTTATGCTTGAAATCAGAAATAAAGCGCTTAATGCTTACAAAGAGATTGGCCGTACGCAAGTCTAACAAATGGTGAACCACAACAAAAGTAAGAAGATACTCCTTCTCTATCTCCTCATCATCTTAGCTTTTATAGTTTTTTTAAGTGTGATGCTTCTTACTGTAGTAAAATCCCGTCATATGCCCTCTTTATATGCCGTTGAGAGTTCTAAAGCTTCTAGAGGTGCTATTATAAGTGCAGATGGTTTTCACCTTGCAACAACAAAAAAACTCTATAAAGCAGTTGTCGATACCCGTTACATCGACCCGCAAAAAAGAGAACTCTTCATCAAGCTTTTCAATATTTACTCAGGCATTCCCATTAAGACCATTAAAAAACGTCTTGCTAAACGCAAAGGTGTTGTTGTGTTAAGTTATAATATAGAGGAAATTCAGGCAAACTATCTCAAAAAGCTCTCCCATGAGTTACGCCGATTAAAAGTCTTCCTCTCTTTAAAAAATCCAAAAACAGGGCTGCGTTCTATCCATGGTCTCTCTGTAATAGAGAGTGGTGAAAGCAGAGAGTATCCTTATGGGAATCTACTCACACCAATTTTGGGCTACCCACATAAACTTGAAAAAGATGGTTTTACCTTTGTAAAAGGAGTAAAAGGGCTAGAAAAACGTTGGGATGATGAACTCTCACCGCGACAAGACGGCTACTCTCGGGGAAAACGTGATGTGAACAGTTACATTATTTTAAATCAAGAGAGCTTTACAAAACCAAAAATAAATGGCTTAAATATCCAACTTACTATTCCTATATCGTTGCAGATAAAAATAGAGAAGATGCTTGATAAAATGAAGGTTATCTTGCGCGCAAAAGAGATAATGATTGCCATTATGGACTCCCATACAGGACGCATTTATACCATGGCAAGTTCAAACCGCTACTTTCCAAAGTCCATCAAACGCAGCGATTATCCCTCTTTGAATTCAAACATGATTGAGTATAGTTTTGAGCCAGGAAGTGTACTCAAACCCATTACATTCTCTTTGTTGCTTGAACATAAGCTTGTAAATCCTTATGATTTGGTAAATGGACACAATGGAAGATATAGAATGGGTAGAAAAGTAATCACAGACGAACACCGTTTTGACTGGCTCTCTGCTGAAAATGTAATTGTTTACTCTTCTAACATTGGAATAGCACAACTTGCACAAAAACTCTCAGCATACCAATTTTACAATGGACTCAGAGATTTTGGATTCTCTCAAAAATCAACACCCGATCTCATTTATGAAAGAACAGGTTACATCCCTACACCCAAACGGTTAAAAAATGAAATCTACAAGGCAACCTGTGCTTATGGCTATGGAATACGTGTAAATCTGATGCAGCTTATGCGAGCCTATAGTGTGTTTAACAACAATGGAAAAATGGTCACTCCCCGTATCGTTGATAAATTTATTGATGAACAGGGTCAGGCAAAAACACTCGAAGCACAGCCAAGTATTCGTGTCATTCCCAGTGCCACAGCACAAAGAGTCAAAAAGATACTTGTAAAAACAGTAAACAAAGGAACAGGGAAAAAGGCAATTACTCCGGGAATCATTGTCGGTGGAAAGACAGGAACGGCTCACATTGTTGAAAAAGGAAAATATGTACGTAAATACAACACTGCGTTTATGGGATTTGCTGATGATTCACAGCATAACTATACCATTGGCGTTGTTGTCATCCAGCCTAAAAAAAGCCAGTTTGCAGCACAAACAGCCGTTCCTGTCTTTAAAAAGGCCGTTGATATTATGATAGACGATGGCTATTTAAAGCCAAATATTGTCAAGTAGGCGTGTCTTGCCTACAACTGCTTCTACTAAGATGATACTGTTTCCTATTTCAATTTCATGAATATACTCAAAATCACGATTCAAAATAGCAACATATCCAATCTCTAAAGGGGAAAGGATATCAAGCATATCTTGTCTTATTTTTCTGCACTCACGCTCCCCTCGGCTTACCGCTTTGGCTGCTGCATATAAAGAGGCAGGAATTTTCAGAGCTGCTTCTCTTTGTGTAGGTGAGAGGTAAACATTGCGACTGCTTTGTGCCAAACCATCACTTTCGCGTACAGTATCAACAGGTACAATCTTCACATCCATAAAGTACTGTTTCACCATAAGTTGTATAAGGTGCAACTGCTGGGCATCTTTTTTTCCAAAGTAAGCGCGTGTTGGCATTACAATGTTAAGCAGTTTCATCACAACGGTAAGTACTCCATTAAAATGGCCTGGACGTGTGTAGCCTTCAAGAATATATCCGCGAACATCTGGTGCATGAATTTTTACTTCGTCATGAGTGTAAATGTCTGCTACTTGAGGGAAAAATAAAATATCTACACCAGCGAGTTTACATATCTTTTTATCTGCTTCATCTTTTCTAGGGTATTTCTCTAAGTCTTCTCCCTCTAAAAACTGCGTAGGATTAACAAAAATTGAAACAACAACAATGTCGTTCTCTTTACGCGCATTTTTTATCAGTGTAAGGTGTCCTTCATGAAGTGCACCCATTGTCGGGACAAAACCAATACTACCGCTGCGTTTAGCTAATTCCTCTTTTAATGCAAAAGGGTTTGAAATAATCTTCATTTTAAGCCTCTCTTTTATATAATCGCATTATAACAAATATAGGACATTTTATGGACAATTATGAGTACACAGAACTTCTAAAAAATGTATCGACAAAAATGCACAATATTACAGGTGTTGTTGAACCAGAAAAAATTCACAACCGCCTTAAAGAGATTGAAACACTCGAAAATTCTCAAGACTTTTGGAATGATGCAGACAGAGCTGCAAAAATTCAAAAAGAGAAGACCCAGCTAGAGAGAAAACTTAGCAAATACAATACAGCAAAAAGTGCAGTAGAAGATGCTCAAGAACTCTATGAAATGGCTAAGGAAGAAGAAGACGAAGAGTCGCTTCAGGCACTCTATGATGATGCGCAAAATCTTCAAGAGCAAATACGTACTATGGAGATAGAGGTCCTTCTTAGCGGTGAGAGTGATAGCAATAATGCTATTGTCTCCATCCATCCCGGTGCAGGTGGTACAGAGAGTCAAGACTGGGCACAAATGCTTTTAAGGATGTATAAACGCTGGGCAGAGAGACATGACTACAAGGTGGAACTACTTGATTATCAGGTAGGTGAAGAGGCAGGAATTAAAGATGTTACCATTCTTATAAAAGGAGAAAATGCCTATGGCTACCTCAAGGTAGAAAATGGTATTCATCGTTTGGTACGTATAAGTCCTTTTGATTCTAATGCAAAAAGACACACTTCTTTTGCGTCTGTTATGGTCTCTCCTGAAATTGATGATGATATTCACATTGAAATAGATGAAAAAGATATACGCATCGATACCTATCGCTCTAGTGGCGCGGGTGGACAACATGTCAATAAAACCGAATCTGCTATTCGTATAACACATGAGCCTACAGGTGTGGTTGTACAGTGCCAAAATGACCGTAGCCAACACAAAAATAAAGCAACTGCTCTCAAGATGCTCAAATCACGTCTTTATGAACTTGAACTTGAAGAGCAAAAGGCAAAAGAGTCAGGAGTAGCAAAAAGTGAAATAGGATGGGGACACCAAATCCGCTCTTATGTAATGCAGCCTTACCAGCAAGTAAAAGACACAAGATCCAATGAAGCTTACTCTAATGTCTCTGCAATTCTTGATGGAGATATAGATAAAATGATTGAGGGCGTTTTAATAGCCCAAAATAAGCAATGAATCTCCTCAAAGAATTCTCACTCGAGGAGAAGTGTTCCTACCTTGAAAATAAAAAGCAGACAACACACTATAAACTCATACAAAACTGTTCAAAAGAGTCCTCTCAAGAACTTATAGAAAGAGGTTTTAGACGCTTTGGAAAAATGTATTTTCGTCCAATATGCGCAGAGTGTAATGAGTGCCAAAGTATTAAAATAGATGCACAAAACTACATATTTTCCAAGTCAGCAAGACGTGTACTCAAAAAAGCAAGCGCCATTAGTACATGTATACAAAAACCTGCTTTAAGCCACGAACATTTAGAACTTTTTGAAAAGTATCATCTTTATATGCATGAAAAAAAAGGATGGGATTATTCGCCTACAAATAGTGAACATTACTATAACTCTTTTGTAAGTGGCGCTAGTGATTTTGGTTATGAGGTACAGTATATTTTTGAAAATAAGCTTATTGGAGTGGACTTAATAGACATTCTTCCTGATGGAATATCATCTATATACTTTTACTATAATCCAGATTATGCCCATTACTCTCTTGGAAAACTTTCACTCTATAAACAGATACAATATGCCCAACGCGCAAACAAAGCATGGATATACTTAGGATATTATGTAAAAGATTGTCCTTCTCTCTCCTATAAAGCACTGTATAAACCATACAAAACACTGCAAGGAAGACCCTCAGAGTATGAAGCCTTTAAATGGATTTAAGAAGCTCTTTTTTCTGTTCTTCACGTATCTCTAACTTCTTCTCTTTCACCGCTGCATCAAGTTTTTTCTCAAGTGCCTCTTGACGTTTTTTATCTCGTAAACGCAGTCTTTTAATTTTTAATGCCTCTCTTTGTGCCTTTGAGAGTTTGAGTCTATTCTTCTCTTCTTGAGCTCTTTGTAATGCTCTATCTTCATCCAAATAGTGTTGAATAATACCTGTTGCGTTTATATCCTTTTTATGTGCAAAATAATAATCAAGTATTCTTTTCTTATTTGCTTTTGTATCAATTAAACCACTATTTATAATTTTACTAAAGAGCAATGAGTCTCCATTTTTAATAGCATTTTCAAGAGATGTCTTTGCCATTCGTGTATAATAGTCATTGTCCTGCGCAAGTTTTCTAAGTGTTTTCAAATAGTTATTTCTCTCTTGCAAAGAACTCTCTTTTTCAAGCTGAAAGCCCTTTTCTTTGGCAATTCGCACTCTACGAATGTAGTCATTAATTTCATCAACATAAAGATAGTAATCACCAATCTTTGTTAAATTTTGAATATTATTTACATTATCATAAATTTTATTACCTAATGAGGCATAAGCCTTTGGATTTGCGCCATAGACAAGAGAAACATAAGCGAAAAAGAGTAAAAGTAGTTTGTACATTAAAAGCCCTATATTTTTCTAACATTATAACAAAAAAAGTTTGATTTTGGGAAAATAAAAAGAAGTTTGAACACTCAAGAGAGTGTTCAAAAGAGGCGAAGATTAACCGTTACGTTTTTTAATAATCTCTTCAGAAACATTTCTTGGAACTTCTTCATAGTGATCAAATTCCATAGCGTATGTTGCACGTCCTTGTGTGTTAGAACGGAGGTCAGTTGAATAACCAAACATTTCAGATAATGGAACAAAAGCATCAACAATTTTGTTACCAGCTCTATCACCCATATTGTTTACTTGTCCACGACGACGATTTAAGTCACCTATAACATCACCCATAAAGTCTTCAGGAACTTCAACTTCAACTTTCATAATTGGCTCTAATATTGCAGGGTTAGCTTTTCTAGCAGCTTCTTTGAATCCCATTGATGCAGCAAGTTTAAATGCCATCTCATTTGAATCGACTTCATGGTATGTACCATCGTAAAGACTAATTTCAACATCTTCGATTGGATAACCAGCAAGAACACCACCTTGCATCGCTTCTTCAAAACCTTTTTCAACTGCAGGAATATACTCTCTTGGAATTGATCCACCTTTGATATCATTATGAAATACAAGACCTTCACCAGCTTCACCTGGTTTCATTTTGAAAACAACATGACCATATTGTCCACGTCCACCTGATTGTTTTGCATATTTGTAGTTTTCATCAACTTCATCACGAATTGTTTCACGGTAAGAAACTTGTGGAGCACCAACTTCAGCTTCAACTTTAAATTCACGTTTCATACGATCAACAAGAATTTCTAGGTGTAACTCACCCATACCAGAAATAATAGTTTGACCACTCTCTTCATCAGTATGTACTCTAAAAGATGGATCTTCTGCAGCAAGTTTATTTAAAGCAATACCCATTTTTTCTTGGTCAGCTTTTG
>CAYRVR010000026.1:0-10042 GCA_964427835.1 uncultured Sulfurimonas sp.
TACAAGCCCATAATTTCAAATTGTACATACCAAATTACAATAGAAATAATATACCCAACCAAAATAGTCCACGCATGTTTCATATGAGAACCAAAAGTATAAATACCTCTGAGTTTTCCCATAACGCCCACACCTGCTGCAGAACCAAAACTAATAAGACTTCCACCAACACCCGCTGTCATAGTAACAAGCATCCATTGATCCGTACCCATAGACGGAGATGATTTTAAAATAGCACTCATTACAGGAACATTGTCTACAATTGCAGAGAGAAAACCAACACCAACATTGGCTGCTGTTGGTCCTACAAGTGCGTAAAGATGGTGCACATACTCTAAAAAGCCTAAAAAGTGCAATGCACCCACAGCAGAGAGGATTCCAAAGAAGAAAAGAAGCGTATCATTTTCAACTTTTTGCATATTAACGTAAATATTAAAGCTATCTTGACTGCGTTTACCAAGTTGGAATGAGTACAATTTAAGAATTGCTAAACCAAACATCATACCCCACATAGCTGGAAAATGGAAAAATTGATGTCCTAAAACAGCAATAACAATAGTTAAAACACCAAGATAAGCCACTACTATTCCACCATCACGAACCACTGGTTTCTTTTCAGTTGTTGCATCAAATGGTGGCTGTCCTGAAGGGACTGAGAGACTGAGTAAAAATGCAGTAACACCCCAACCAAGTACAGATGCAGGGAAAAGATAAAGGAAATCTACAAATTCACCTTTTCCTGCTGTCCATGACATTAAAGTAGTAATATCACCAAAAGGAGACCAAGCACCCCCCGCATTTGCAGCTACAACAATATTAATAGCTCCTGGTACCAAAAATGCAATATTCTTTTTATCAATTGTAAAAAGGACTGTTGAAAGTATCAGTGCGGTTGTAAGGTTATCTGCTACTGGTGAGATAAAAAATGCCAATAAACCCGTAAGCCAAAAGAGTTTTTTATAACTATAGCCTTTTGAAACAAGTTTATATTTCATCAAATCAAAAACACCCCTCTCAAGCAGTGTTTCGATAAATGTCATTGCCACAAGTAAGAAGAAAAAGATTTCAGCGATTTCTAAAATAAGCTTTTCAAGCTCCTCATGTAAAGGCATAGGATCCAAACCGTTAATAGCATAATAGATTCCTATAAGCATAAACATAAAGGTACCGGCAAAAAGTGATGGTTTTGCCTTATTTATCTCATACTTTTCCTCTGTCGCTATAAAATAGTACGCTATTACAAAGACAGCTAAACTTAGCCATCCCACCCATGTCGTCGCAAGATTAATTGCTTCGTGTTCCATTAATTCTCCTCTTGTATTGTATGAACCCCTATCGATTCACTCCGTTTTAGTGCAGATTCAACAATTTTTTTTGCTGTTAATAAACGAAATTGGAGTAGTTTACCAATATTTTCATTTAAAAGAGCATTAATCGTCTCCAAAGCATCATTTAATCCACGTTTTGTTCGTATAATAGAAACATTTTCCCACATTATTCGTCGTAACTGGTTTTTAATATTTTTGTCATTTTTAAGACTCATCACCTCATCTTTGAGTTCAAAACTAATGTTTTTCTTCTCTTCATCAATATGTTTCATAATATCTTGCGCTGCTCTTTGTGCAAATACAAGCCCCTCAAGTAATGAATTTGATGCAAGACGATTTGCTCCATGCACACGCGTTGAAGCAACTTCTCCAACAGCATAAAGCCCTTTTATATTTCCGACCCTTGCATTTAAATCAGTCCGTATTCCACCAATTGCATAGTGAAATGCCGGGGAGATAGGAACTCTTTGAAAAGGAACGTTGTAACCCAAAAGGCGTAAATTTTTGTAAATATTAGGAAATCTTTTTGCAAAATACTCTTCATCAAAATTTTCAAAACAAAGGTAAGTTTTCAAGCCTGTCTTTTTTGTATAGTTATACATCGCTTTACTAACAATGTCACGTGAAGCCAACTCTCCCCGCTTATCATATTCAAAAAGAAACCTTTTTCCATTTTCATCTTCAATAGTTGCACCCTCACCACGCAACGCTTCGGTAAGAAGCATCTTCTGTGCATTTGCAGAGTTAATAAAAACTGTAGGATGGAACTGTAACATCTCCATTCTATCAAGTTCTATACCTTTCATAAGACATAGGCCCTGCATATCAGCACTGATACATGGCGCATTCGTATGGTATTCAAAAAGAGAGCCAACACCACCACTGGCAATAATTACATTTTTTGCATAGACATTCCTGCGTTTACGGTGTTCAAGCAGCGTAACTCCATAACATTCATCATTTTCTATAAGAAGATCAACTACCCGTGCATTACTAATCATTGCATGCGTATTTTGCTGGAGTAAAAAGTAGTGTAAATAACGCCCTGTAGCATCACCACCTGCATGTAAAATCCTCTCACAAGAGTGTGCAGCCTCTTTTGTATAAAGAAGGTTCCCCTCCTCATCACTATCAAATTCAAAACCTTTGGCAATGAGTTCATCTATAACCTGACGAGAGTGTTCGCTCAGTACTTTTACCGCTTCTTCATCGCATAAACCTGAACCTGCTTCGAGTGTATCTTTTATATGAGATGGTATATCTGCTGCATCACGTGAAAGTGCTACACCACCTTGTGCATAGAAAGTATTACATTTAAATGTTTCGCGTTTATTAATAAGTAAAACTTTTTTCTCTTTTGGAAGATGCATTGCAGCATTAAGTCCTGCTACGCCTGCACCTATTATTATTACATCATATCGCATCATTGTCCACAACTTTTACTGATATTGTCATCTACTCTCTTTTTTTGAATTATAAATTGTACATTTTTATCACTCAAAGCATTATTCTCTTCATAATAAGGATCTGCTTTATAGCCACATCCATGCAAACCTAATAAAAAGCTTGCTATAATTAGAATATGAAAAATGCTAGTGATATTCTTAATTCTCTTCAACATAAACCTCAGTTCTCTAAACTTTCACACTACAAGTGTATCCATAAGATAGAGTCTCTTTTTTCGCTTCCCTTACAACGGATGATTAAATTTGCATATATAAAAAATTCTACCCTTTTTTTTGTGCTTAACCATCCTGGTGCTAAACAAGAGTTTGATAATAATATACAAAGCATTAAAAGTGCTTTAAAGTTTTGTAATCCACCAGAATGTGCAGAAGAAACTATTGATGAGATCAAGGCCTTTGTAACACACACACCACAAAAAGAGTTCACTCCCTTAGAGGCAAAAAAGGTGCAAAGCTATCCCGAACGCTCACATGGAAACTTTGATATTACTATCCATGATACAAAACTTAAAGCACTTATAGAGTCTATTCAAACAATTATAAAAGAGAAAAATGAAACTTCTTCAAACGATTAAGCAACTCCCAAGTGCACCAGGAATATACCAATATTTTGACAAAGAGGAACGACTCCTCTATGTGGGTAAAGCAAAGAATCTCTCCAATCGCGTAAAAAGTTACTGGAAATTTACGCCAAAACTTGCACCTAATCCTACTCTTTCTCATAGAATTACTAAAATGATAGAACAAACAGTTTCTATGAACTATATAGTTGTTAAAAGCGAACATGATGCGCTTATATTGGAAAATTCACTCATAAAACAACTCAATCCAAAATACAATATACTCCTACGTGATGATAAGACATACCCCTATATTTACATAGATAGATCACAAAAATATCCACGCTTTGAGATAACTAGAAAAATTATTTCTGATAAAAATATAGAGTATTATGGTCCATATTCAGTCGGTGCACGCGATATACTTAATGCTGTTTACGACACATGTAAACTTGTCCAAAAGAAAGGGTGTCTCAAATCAAAAAAACTCTGTTTATACTACCAAATCAACAAATGTCTCGGTCCCTGCGAACTCCCTATTACACAAGAAGCATATAATAAAGAAGTTGCCTTAGCTACACAGCTTATAAAAAATAAAAAAATATTACTGAAAAAGCTCCAAGATAAAATGGAATTTTATGCAGAGGAGCTGCGTTTTGAAGAGGCAAAAGAGTTACGAGATGCTATAGAAAGAATTGAACGCTCTCAAATAAAAAGCGATATTGATTTTGCAACAGATGAAAACTATGATATTTTTGTTGTAAAACATACCTCAAAACGTGCTGTTATTGTACGGATTTTTATGCGTCATGGGAAAATCATATCTTCTACACATAGTTTTTTTACAGTAGATGAGTCATTTAACCTTAACGAAGCCTATTCAAGGGCAATCATCGATTTTTATAAAGATGAAAAGCCTCCAATTATTGCCCCCATTCTTGTTGGGGATGCGTTTGAAGAGAAAAATCTTCTAGAAGAACATCTTACACAGATATTTGGTAAAAAGGCCTCTATTAGTGTTCCCAAACGCTCAAAGAAAAAAGACCTTATTGCACTTGCACAGCTTAATGCACAAGAACTCCTTACAAAAGAAAAAAATCTACACAATACAAAAATTCCTGAAGAGATCCAAGAACTTTGCAAACTTGAAAGACTCCCTCAGAGAATTGAAGTGTTTGACAATTCTCATATGTCTGGAGTAGCCACTGTTGGAGCAATGATAGTCTATGAAAATGGGAAATTTGACAAAAGCTCTTATAGAACATACCATCTACATGCACGAGATGAGTATGGACAAATGCGAGAAACACTTTCTCGACGGGTAGAAAGTTTTGTAAAAAATCCCCCGCCAGATTTATGGATCCTTGATGGAGGTGATACACTCTTAAAACTTGCACTTGAAATATTGGCCTCTTATGGTGTTTTTCTTGATGTAATTGCAATTTCAAAAGAAAAGGTAGATGCTAAAGCACACCGTGCAAAGGGAAAAGCAAAAGATATAATTTATACCAAAACAGAAAAATTCAATCTTCAAAGTAGTGACAAACGATTACAATTTGTACAAAATCTACGAGATGAGGCACATAGAAGTGCCATTACCTTCCATAAAAAAACAAAACTCAAACAAGACCAAGAGAGTAAATTGCTTACGCTTAAAGGTATTTCTCCTGCAAAGATTCAGAAATTACTCAATCATTATGGAACATTTGAAGCACTCAAACAAGCAACAGAAGATGATATTTCTTCACTTTTAAATACAAATGATGCAAAAACAATCAAAAAAATCTATAAATAAGTTTTTTTTTCATCGGTTTATGATATATTTGTGATGGATTAACACTTCACGTGATTATAAGGTTTTTTTATGAATAAGGTTATACCAAAAGATAAAGAGTATTTTTTTGACGATAATGTCATCATTAGTCAGACAGATCTCAAAGGTGTCATCACCTATGCTAATCGGGTTTTTATACAGGTTTGTGGATATAATAAGGACGAACTTATTGGAAAACCGCACAATATTTTACGCCATCCAGATATGCCAAAAGAGGTTTTTCAAAAAATGTGGCAGACTATTCAAAATGGTCAGGTGTGGAATGGACTTATAAAGAATCTGCGTAAAGATGGTCTTTATTATTGGGTGGACACTGAAATTCTTCCTTTAAAAAATGATGAAGGTGAAATTACCGGTTATATTGCTGCAAGAAAAGCGGCTTCACGCAAAGATATCCAAGAAAATGAAGAAATATATCAAAAAATGCTAGAAACACAACAGAGCTAAGGGAGAGAGATGTTAATTTATAATTTCCAAAAAGAATTTTTAGGTATTGATGCTAAAGATCTTCAAGAACTAGGCTTCCATGATCTCTCTTCTTTACGAAGTGAAGTTACAGATTTTGCAGATTTATTTGTAAAAACTCCAGGATATATACATAATTTTCAACATGTTCACTGGATAGACTTTATAGACTGTGCTGATGATGGAGAAATACATAAAGTCATTATTAACACAAACGGCAAGAACTTTACAGCAAATATTGTGCTCAGCTATGCATACCTCACAGATAACCCTAGTGAAAAAGCATACCTCGTGCAACTCAACAACTTAAGAAAACTCTCTGAAAATGAAATTGCACAAGTACATGATGACATATTATTAAAAGAACCACAAAAAAAAGTTGCAGAGATACAACAAGAACAGACTCCTCCTTATAAAGAAGTCAATTCTCAAACAAAAGAATTTACACAGCCATCTCTTCTTGATGAAAATACACTGCAAGATATTCTTCCCGACACTAGTATATTAGAGAGTCAAGAGATTGAAATTCCTCAAGAAATAATCACTCAAGGCACTGATAATCTCAATGACACAAAACTTGACATAGAGTTACATGATAAACCACTTGACATTCCAACACCTGAACCAATAGTTACAAAAACAAAAATTACAAAAACAAAAGTTACACAGCCTAAGAAAGATACATTTGACAACGGCTATGTCTATGATCCTCAAGTTGCTTCCAAAGAGTTAGGACTTCCTGTAGATCTTATAGAAGAGTTTATTCAAGACTTTATTGCCCAAGCAGATGACTTTAAACCAGAACTTTACGCCTCTTTAGAAGATGGAGATGTAGATAATGTAAAAACACTCTCTCATAAACTCAAAGGTGTTGCAGCGAATCTTCGTGTAGAAGATGCTTTTGAAGTTCTTTCTATTATAAATACAACAGCTGATTTGGAAGTTATTAGAACAAACTTGGAACTTTTTTATAAAATTATTATGAAACTTGCTGGCGAAGAAGTTGAAGAAGTTGAAGAAACTCAAGAAACTCAAGAAATAGAAGAAATTCAAGAAGTGGAACAAAACCAGCAAAATCCATCAGAATTAGATTTAACCTTTAAGGATGACTCTTTTATACAAGAAACAAGTGCAGTAAATGAAGGTGAAGATGATTTATCACTAGAGTTTAAAGATGATGAAGAAGAGCTCACTCTTGCATTTAAAGATGAAGCGGAACCAATCCAGCTACATGAAACACAGCAAGAAATTCCTGAAGTGGCTTATTCAAAAGAAAAAGTTGCAAATGAAATTGGAATAGATATTACAAGTTTTAATGAGTTGTTTCATGAGTATATCAATGAAGCAGAAAATTTACTCAATGAAATGTACAATGCAATTGAGAAAAATGACCATGATTTACTACAATCTGAAATCATTAAACTCCAAGGAATGAGTGAAAATATGCGTGTACCACTTTTTAAAGATACACTTGAAAAGTTAATGGAAGCAGGCTCTCAAGCAGAATCTTTACAACTTATAGAAACAGCTAAAATGATTCTAACCAAACTCGCAAAAGCAGGAGATAAATAATGCAATTGAGCTTAAAAAACAGACTAAGACTCATAAGTCTTTTCCCGATTATTATTTTATTTGCTATTACTAGTTATTTTGTTTTTGATTCCTATCAAAACTATAAAGCTGCACAAATTTTACAAAATCGGCTAGCAGCAAATAAACAGCTTAATGACCTTGTCAATAATATCTCAAGAGAGCGTGGAATGACTGTTATGTATTTAGGAAATTCATCTCCAAATACATTAAAATCACTAATAAAACAGAGAAAAATTGTAGATACTCTTGCTAGTAAATATTTTAAAAGTCTAAACAATCCTGCAATAACATCTTCTAAAAGTGCTATATCAAGTGAAAATCTCTCTATTGCTCTTTCAAAAATACACCAATTGCGACAACGTGTAGATAAACATGAAACAACATTTGAAGAGGTTTATAAAAATGTTTATGGGGATGCACTTACTTATGCAATCCATAAATTGGAAAGTATTACAGATGATCAACTTGATAATGAAATCAATGAATACTCTAACAGATATATAGAATTTGTACGGGCAAGTGATTTTACAGCAAATGAAAGAGATTATTTATCATACACTATTGCCAAATCGACGCCATTAGATGAAGATGCCATCAATGAATGGATTTCATTTATTGCAAAAGCCGATGCCCTTGACTATGATACATTAAAAAATAAAAAAATTGTTTCCAAACTTGACAACATATTTAAAAACGAAGATGCCAAAGAGCTTTTTGAAGACATAAATAGTGAAAGAGCTGCAATTTTAGTAGCTGCAGAGAAAGGAAAATATGATACAAACGCAGGTGTTTGGTTTGCAATGCTTTCTGAAAAAATAAATATGATCACAAACGCAGAAGATGTTCTTCTTCAAGCTATGGATGATAGAGCAGTAACCATTAAAACTGATGCACTACAGCTCCTTGCCATAACATTAACTATATGGCTTATTTCAGTTATATTAGCTATTTTCGGTTTTTTACTCTCTAATGAGATTGCCCGAAACATTTTCAATCTTGAAAATGTTCTCAAAAGAGTTGCAGATGATGCTACGCAAGAAGCCTCAAAAAAAGAAATAAACCTCCATACAGCAAAAGGAACCGAAGAGGCATATAGATTACTAGAGCATATTATTGAACAGACACGCCATGATAAACAGGCTGCCCAAGAAGCCAGTGAGGCTAAATCAATGTTCCTTGCAAATATGTCTCATGAAATCCGTACACCACTCAATGGTATTGTCGGTTTTACCGAACTACTTAAAGATACAGGACTTGAAGAGGAACAGGCAGAGTTTGTTGACATCATCGAAAAAAGTTCTGAAAATCTTCTTGAAATTATAAATAACATTCTTGATCTCTCAAAAATTGAAAGCAATAAATTAGAGATTGAAGATATTATTTTTAATCCTATAGATGAATTTGAAAGTGCAGTTGAAGTCTATTCAGTACGTGCGAGTGAAAAACAGATTGATTTAGGGTGTTTTATTGATCCTGAACTAGAACAGCCGCTTAAGGGGGATCCTACAAAAATCAAAGAAGTTCTGATCAATCTTCTTTCAAACGCAGTCAAGTTTACAAGTAGCTCTGGTGCTATAAATGTTGATATAAGAAAACAGCCTTCTGTACAAGATGGAGTAACTCGTATCAGATTTGAAGTGCAAGATAGTGGAATTGGTGTCACAAGTGAACAAAAATCAAAAATATTTGAAGCCTTCTCCCAAGCAGATACTTCTATTACACGAAAATATGGTGGTACAGGTCTTGGTCTTACCATTTCTGCCCGATTTATTGAACTTATGGGTGGACAACTCGATTTAGAGAGCGAACCAGGTGAAGGGACAACATTCTTCTTTACACTTGATTTTGAAGAACTTGAGGCAAAAAATGAGACACTCAAAGGAGCATATTCAAGTATTAATGCCCTTATTTTGGAATCGCAACACAAAACAAAACGTCAAGATAGTTATCTTTTAGAATATCTTGATTTTTATGGTGTAAGCTACACAAAATTTAAAAATATGAATGAGCTCGAAGCACTACAGAAACAGATCAATTATGATCTTCTTATTGCAGATTATGAGTATTGTAACGAAAGAGAAATAAAAGAATACGCATCTTTATCTCAAAAACTTATTCTTATTACAAAATCCTCATATATAAAAACAATTGAAAGCCTTGCTCTCAACATATTTAAAACCATTTATGAGCCACTCAATAATACAAAACTTAGAGTCTCTCTCGTAGCATACCAAAACGAACACTACTCAGCCCTTGCTCCTGAGAAAAAAATAGCACTTGATATAGACGTAGAGTCAGTGCAATTTAATGCAAATGTACTCGTAGCAGAGGACAATATTATTAACCAAAAGCTTATTAAACGGACACTTGAAGATTTAGGACTTAAAGTAAGTATTGCATCTAATGGACTTGAGGCATTCCAAAAACGTAAAGATAATGACTTTGACCTTATTTTTATGGATATCCAAATGCCTTTCCTTGATGGTATAGAAGCAACAAAAGAGATTCTTGAATTTGAAGAAGATTACCATAGAATACACGTTCCTATTATTGCTCTTACTGCTAATGCCCTTAAAGGAGATAGAGAAAGATTTCTAGCTGCCGGACTGGACGAATATACAACAAAACCACTCGTGCGCTCTGAAATAGTTATTTTACTAACACAATTTTTATCAGATAAAGTTGTTACTGAAACTGACACTATAAATCCACAAAATCCAGTAAGGCAAGCTGTTATTCCCGATGTTACAACTCAAACAATGGAGTCATCTGAGCTTCTAGAAGAAACAGGAGAAA
>CAYRVR010000026.1:10142-23199 GCA_964427835.1 uncultured Sulfurimonas sp.
GATGTTACAACTCAAACAATGGAGTCATCTGAGCTTCTAGAAGAAACAGGAGAAACAAAAGCGATAGAAGCAACACCTGAAATTCAAGAAGAGCCAGAGAGAACAAATATTCCTGAAGAAGCAGAAAATTCCCAAATACCAGCAAAAGAAAAAACATACAAAGCAGATATAATTCTTGCTAAAAAAACTCCTTTTGAAACAAAATTATTCCAAAAAGTTTTAGATTCCTTAGGATATAGCTATGATATAGCACACACTCCTGCAGAACTTGAAAATATGATTGCTGATAATACATATAAAATTATTCTTTTAGATAAAGAGTTACAAAATCTTCATTTAGAGAAATTTTCACAATTAGTAAAAACCATTAATAAAGAGAATAATTTACGCTCTTATCTTGTCTTAATGACAAATAGTGATACACAAGCTGAAGATTTAGCTTACGTACATGAAACAATTCGCAATATAGTAAATAAAGATCTACTGCGTTTAGTTATTGAAAAATTTATATAGGTAAGGAAAAAATATATGCAAAGAACAGATTTAATTGTACTTGCTGTCGATGATGATCTTATCAATCTCAAACTACTCAAATCACTTCTTATGAAGAGTGGACATGTAAAAGAGGTTGTAGAGGCAAAAAATGGCTCAGATGCCATTGGAGTACTCAAACAACGTGATGATATAGATTTGATACTTTTAGACATTATTATGCCTATAATGAATGGAATTGAAATGCTTAAAGTCGTGCGTGCTGATGACACTCTACGTCAACTACCGATTATTGTGCTAACGACAGATGAAACAAAAAAGAATGAAGCTCTCGAATCTGGCGCAAATGGCTTTTTAATGAAACCCATACGAAATGATGATCTCCTCAAAAAAATGGCGACAGTCATTCTCTAAAAAATAAGGTTCTTGTAACTAGACAAGAACCTGTTTTAACACCTCTTCAACTCGTTTGACAGGAACAATTTCTACAGCTTCTTTGACCTCTTTTGGTATATCTTCAAGATCACGTTCATAGTTTTTTACAGGAATAAGTACTTTTGTCATTTCAGCTTTATACGCCGCTATCAGTTTCTCTTTTAATCCTCCAATTGGCAAAACTTCACCCGTTAGCGAGACTTCACCTGTCATCGCTACTTCAGAACGTATTTTATAAGATCCTAATATAGAGGCAACAACACTTACCATAGCAATCCCAGCACTTGGGCCATCTTTAGGTGTTGCTCCATCTGGTACATGAATATGCAAGTCATATCGTTTATAGACTTCACTTGGATCGACATCTATAATTTCCTCTTTTTCCTTAAGTGTTAAAGGAATATTATCTTGCGTAATTCGAAGTTTTCTTTTATCTATAAGGGTTTTGACAACACTCATAGCAATTCGTGCTGATTCTTTCATCACATCACCTAAGCTACCTGTGAGTTGCAAACCTCCTTTTCCTTTTATACGAATAGCTTCAATTTTCAGGACATCGCCACCTACTGCCGTCCAGGCAAGGCCATTTACGACACCGACTACTGGAATTTTGTTTGTTTTTTCAATTTCAAAAACACTTTTATCAAAATAGGTTTTCAAATTTTTCATAGAAATTGAAACTTTTTGCATATCAGGATGTTTCAGTATTTCAAGTGCTGCTTTACGTGCCATTTCAGCCACTCTTCGACGTAAATTTCGAACTCCAGCTTCTCGTGTATAACTATGTATCACTTCTTTTAAAGCAGATTTGGAGATGCTTAATTCACTTTTTTTAAGTCCATGCTTTTTCAACTCTTGTGGAATAAGATAGCGTCGTGCTATTTCAAATTTTTCTTGTGGTGTATATGAAGAGAGCGTAATAAATTCCATTCTATCTCTCAATGGTGCAGGAATACGTCCAACATCATTTGCCGTGGCAATAAAAATAACATTAGAAAGATCCAAATCAAAATTCAAATAGTAATCACGAAATTCACTGTTTTGTTCAGGATCTAAGATCTCAAGGAGTGCGGCAGTAGGATCTCCTCTTTGTGAACGTGTAATTTTATCTATTTCATCCAGAACAATAACAGGATTCATCTTTTTTGCATCAATAAGTCCCTGAGTAATACGCCCAGGCATAGCACCAACATACGTACGGCGATGACCACGCAGTTCATTAACATCTTCAAGCCCACCAAGAGCAATACGTACTAAAGGCCGCTTCAACGCAGTTGCTATAGAATTAGCCAGTGATGTTTTTCCAACACCCGGAGGGCCTGAAAAACAGAGAATAGCACCTGCACTTTTCTTTGCATTCACACCACGCAGTTCTAAAAGTTCTTTTACTGCAAAATATTCCACAATTCTCTCTTTTGGCTTTTCAAGAGAAAAATGATCTTTATTCAATTGCTCCTCTACTACATCTATTTTCAGTGATTTTTTCGCCAAATCACCAAAAGGAATATCCAAAACCCAATCCAAATATGTTTGTGTCATTGAGGCATCAGAAGAATCTGGATGCATACGGGAGAATCTCTCTAACTGTTTAGATATCTCTTTGTAAGCATCCTCACCCATCTTCTCTTTTTTTGCTTCGAGTTTTTTTCTATACTCTTCGATCTCTTCATCTCTAGAAGTATCAACACCCAACTCCTGCTGAATTTGCTTGAGTTGTTCTTTGAGAAAGTACTCTTTATTTACCTCTTCCATATGAGAATGGACTTTTGAACGTATTTCACGTTGGAGTTTATTTGCTTCTATCTCTTCGATAAGATAATCTATTAAATCCAAAAAGCGTTTTTCCGTATCAGGTTCTACAAAAAGCTTATATGCCTGCTCTTTTTTCAATTTAATCGTTGAACATATCAGATCAATTATACGGTTATGGTCATGATTTTCTTCAATTGTTCTAAGCAAATCAGGAGGGAAATAATTACTTACTCTTGAAAGAGCACGTACTTTTTCTCGTACAACTTCCAAAATCGCATCTGCTTTTAAAGTATCTACCTCGGTCGGTGTAATAATATCTACATGTGCAATCAAAGGTTCACTCGATACACGATAGAGCATTTTAGCTCTTGCTAAACCCTGAAAAAGTACTTTTACACGCCCATCAGGAAGAGATACTTTTCTCATAATAGAACCGACTACACCTGTATCGTACAGAGAATCAAATTCACGTTCTCCTTCATGTTCTGGCTTTGTTGGACATACAATAACAAGAGAATTTTCATCAATTGCCTTTGTCGCTGCGTTTATATTTTCCTTGTCATTTAAAAAAAGTGGAGATATCATAAATGGGTATAAAAAAATCTCATCTTCAGCGATTACTGGGATATCAGCTGGAAATTCTCCATAATTACTTAATTTCATATTTATCCTTATTTTGTTAAATTTGTATCATTTTCACTTACGCTATTACGCGAAACAACACTTTTTGTATCTGGGATTAAAAAAGCATACCAACTCGATGTTCCATCCCCTACAAACCACTCTCTATACCAAGGAATTCTGGCAGGTTGCACCATTTTCCAATCAATCCACGGTTTGGCTTCAAGATTTCTATAGTATGCAGCCGCCTTTGGCTTATCTATCCTATTATACAGACCCGCTATTGTTTCGTTAAATGAGGCATTCCCCAAGTATAGACGTGTTAGCATTGCATCAACTAATGGAAGGTACATAGAGTTTGGATACTTCACTTCAAAAGTTTCTGCCTCTGCTATTGCATCATGAATAAAAACCTGATCCCTTCGCGGATGGGGAAGAGAATTGTACTTTGCCTTAATCTTCATATACTCTGCAAACTCTATTTCATTTGTATTTGCATAACGTTTAATGTACTCATTAAAAAAATGTTCACTTAAAAGATACTCTTGGTTATGCATATGTGCAATTGCCAAAATCATAGTCGCTTCAGGTAAAAGAGGAGAGCCGATGTGTTCCCCCTGTAGTGATGAATAGTAATCATCTGCTTTATCATAATTACCATCTGCTAAGGAACTAATAATTTTGCCATACCAGTAAAGCGCAGGTTTGTTGTACTCATCAACTTTTTTAGAACATCCAACAAATCCAATACTCATTACTAACAAAAGTAAAAAGAGGAAAACTCTCTTATTTTTCATAATATTTCATTCCTTTATTAATTTCAATTGTTATTTTATCTAAAAGATATATAACACGCATTAAATATCCATAATTGATTTACTTTCAGCATCTTTAAAGCTTACACATTAGATAATCTAATAGAGTAACTGTATATTGCCACTGAGCCCGGTTGTTTTGTGCAGTAATTTTTGTCTCCAAGGAAGCATTATGAGCATTTATAAAAAATTCTTAACTTTTCCCTTTTTGGTCTTCGCCATTTTTTTTCCATTTTCTTTGGAAGCAAAAAGTACCACTGTCAACAATGCAGATGATTTATGTTATGAAAAGCCTACTTCGAGTGGACTTTTTTGTATAAACATGGGAATCTGCTCTGGTGGCCTTGGATGCACAAATTCATATACACTTAAAAATATGAGTAAATCAAAATTAACTAAAGTACGTGCTATATATGATGAAACAGGACTCGGTGGTACATTTGGTAAAAGCTGCGGTGTTACACCTGTAGGGTCATGTACAAGTAAAAGCAATATTGATCTCGGTCCTTTCGGTTTCTTTGGTAAAACCTCTTATTTTACACTTGCAGATATGCCTTCACAAGATAACACTCAAGCTATCTGGGCAAAAAACTTTATCTCCGGAAGTTGTTTTAATGGTGATAGTTTATATGCCACTTATACGAAGAATGGGAATAAGCACAGAGGTAAAATATCCCCATGTTCCAACCAATCTTACGGAAGTAGAGACTTTGAGCTACGACATCAAGAAAATCTTTTTGGAGATGTTAAAGTTCTCGGAAATACAGTGCTCTGCGCACTAAATGCTAATGGACAATGTCAAGAAACTCCCAAAGGCAAGTCAAACGATGCTCTTGATCTGCAAAAAGCTCCGGTCTCTTACTCTACATTAAAAATGCCTGATAAATCAAAAGTTGTCTATGCACGTCTCTATTGGCAAGGAAGAAGAGGAACTTATAGCAAATGGAGTTCTCATACTAAAACGTTAGCATCAACAATTAGACTAAAAAAAGGAAATGGTACTTTCCAAACATTTCATGCTGATATTTTAGATACACAGAGACTTTATGCTGCAGCACTTTACTCTGCTTCTGCCGTAGTGACCGATTATATAAAGAATAATGGAAACGGAAAATATTACATTGATACAAAAAGTTTTTATACACATACAGGCTCTACATGGTATGATGATCCAAGTCATCGCGATGGATTAGGTGCCTATGGTGCTTGGGTTCTCGTTGTAGTTTATCAAGATCCAAATGAGACAAAAGCACGTAACGTCAGTATATTTGATGGCTATAAAACAGTGCATGATGGAAATTCAGTAAATATTGCAGTCAGTGGATTTTTAACACCCAAAGCACATAAAGTCGATTCTCAACTCTATGCATTTGCAGCAGAAGGCGATAAATACATTTATGGTGATGATTTTTTAATGGCGGGACGCTTACATAATACACAGCTAAAAAGTATAGCGCCAAATTCCGATGACGCATTTGATTCAAGAATTGATATTTTAAATACTCCGCGAAAGCCTAGTCTTAGCAATAATAATGGTATAGATATTCAAGAGTATAATGTTGGAACAACAAGTGGAGCACTTGGCATTATCACAAATAATGAAATAGGTGCGAAGTTCCAATTTAGAACTGATCGTGATGCCTATTTCCCATCACTGCTTGTATTTTCAACAGAAATTTACCTTCCAAAAATGTGTTATGACTACTCTGTACGCCAAGACAACCAATATCTCCAGTTAAATCGTTCTGCATACCCTGAGGGAAGGATTGATGGACCAATTTCAAGTTCAAACTTAGATGTTACTGTCTATTTGAGAAATATGGAAGCAGATATTCCAGCAGAAGGCATTGCTATTAAATCCGATGTCAATAATTCTCTCTTTGATTTTGTAGGTGATATTTCTACATCAAATACAAATGGAACAACCCTAATTGACAGGGGGACACCAAACAAAGCAGCCACTTTGTGTTCTTATGATCCAAATGGTGACAATTCTGTTTCCAACAAGGGTTGTACAAATGGTCATGATATAAGAAAAGGTAACGGAACATTACGGGCGAATGAATATGTTTATACTAAATACACACTCCAACCAAAAGGTATCAATGGAATTACAGATATCAATGAAAGTCTTGGTCTTTCTGTGAGGTATTATATTACTATTAATCACAATAAAAGTGTTTATCCTGACTATATACTAGGAAGTAAAAATGTTCCTTTATGTCCACCATCAAATTGGTATCAAGCCCAAAATGGTATTTTTAACGTAGTAAGGAGAGGACAAACACCACCTGTAAAAAGCAACTTACTTACCCAAGTTTCACGTAGACCATTCGATGTCTCTCTGATTTTTGACTCTACTCCTGAAACTGCAGATTATACTGCACCCGAAGCAACAGTTGACACGACCGTACTCGTAGAGATGATAGATCTAGACTCTTTCGGTGATGCAAATGCCTCGTGTGCAAATCCAGACTCAAAAATATCAGACTCTATATTTGTTCCTGTACATTTTACTGATAGTGACTATCAAACGGATATTCCTACACAAGCAAACAATTATTACAATGTTGCTGTAAAAAATGCTGCATTCCGTATATGGTATTTTGATGATGGAAACAATACTCTCGTGGAACATTGGAATGCAATAACATCAAATAACAATAAAAATTTACAAGCAATTTCTGGACTTTATACAGAATCACTCTTCCCATTATGTAAAGCAAGTTGTGAAAGTAATCCTACTGCACCAAAATGTTTTGCATGTATCAAAAGCAATTATGCAAAACCAATATGTTCCCGTGACAACTTTGCAATACGACCAGAATCTTACGACGTTGAGATATATGACGACAATCAGAGCCAAGCAAAAACAAAAAACAATCTTTCTCAGCTTTATAATTATTCTCCAAATTCAGCACAACAACCTACTGGTGAAATGCAACTAGCATCTGGATATGATTATAGATTTGACATCAGTGCAACAGGACATGATACATTACAGTACACACCAGGGTACACACGTTATTTTAATGCTCAAAAAGATTATAATGCAACACTACTCTGGAACTCTTCCAAAACAGATAAAGTTTGTAATGATGTAGTAGATAAAGATTTAAAATTTTATGTTAGAAATGGTAAACTTACAAATGCACACAAAAAACATACAAATGTAGGTGAGTACAAACTCAACATTATCGATAAAGCATGGACAGCAGTTGACTGGGACTGGTCAAAAGAACAATACACATACAGAATTAATAATAACTTTTCTAAGAAAAAAGATTGTACTGTAAATTCAAATACCACACAACTTCAAAGTGATCATACAATCGGATGTACTATTGATACGAATCATGGTTCTGTAAGTGTTCCTCAGCATAACTATATATATAAAGATACAAAAATTATTTTTCATCCTTATAAATTCAATGTAAATACGATCACACCTACTATTGGTCTTACACATGCAGATGTGAACCAGACTGCGTTTGCATACATGGCGAATTTAGATAAAGACGAGCTAATGGCTTATCATCTTGATGGTGCAATTGTTGCAGAGGGCGAAGACAATTCAACACTCTCTAACTTTACAAGCCAATGCTATGCTAAGCCACTTACTATTACTATTAATTCATCCGATAGGACATTAAATGACATAGAAGGTAATAATGTACGATATATACTACATTTTCATGATATGAATCAAACAAAAAAAATAGATCTACTTGATATTAATCATACAGATACTACACCTAAACAGGCGTTACAGTTTTCTACCATGGAAACAAATGCAAAAGGTTATTTTCAAAGAAGTCTCAATGGAACACTACAAACAACTCTTAATTTAAATTATGAACGAAACATAAGTAAAGCAGTAAATCCAAAACAAATTATTTTTACTAATTACACAGTTCAATGTAAAAATAATGCAGAATGTACATTTAGTGCGAATATGAACAATACCGAGTCAACAAAAGGTGTTAAAGTTCTAAATCCGAACATTCCTATTACATATTATTATGGAAGAGTGCATGGACAAAGAGAACGTTTTAAAGGACAAGATGGAAATGCTTCACTCCATTTTGAAGTTTTTTGCGATGTAAACAGTGGAGGAGACAAATCTTTCTTGCCAGAGGGAGTAAATTCAAAATTTACGGATGATCCAAGATGGTTTATCAACCTCCATCATACTCCACAAAGAGATGGAAAAATAAATACAATTATTCAAAGAGGTTATACAGCATTAAATGCGCATGTTACAACAAAAAAATTCATAAACGGAACTACACCTGTTGCACTCCTTCACTATGATAACTCAAGAGGTTACCCATACAAAACAACTATGGAAATAAATGCATCAAATTGGCTTATTTATAACAAATATAACAATAAAGCAAAAACAAATGAATTTGAAGTAGAATTTTTAAATAGTTCTGGGAAATGGGCAGGTCAAGCTGAAACAGATTCTACGACGAAAAAGAATGCAAGCGAACAGACAAATAGGAGATTGATGTGGTAAGAAGAGGCGCTTTCACATTTATTGAACTTATTTTTGCAATTGTTATTATTGCTATTACAGTTCTCTCTCTGCCTGTGATGAGCCGTATAACTTCAAAAGGAGTTGAAAACAGTATTGTTCAAGAAGCAATTTTTGCTGCAGCAACTGAACTTAATGAAGTTGTTACACTCCATTGGGATACAAATTCAATCAATCCAAATGCATCAAGTACTTATGCAAAAGTCATAGATATTTCTGGAGACTGTGATAATAACACAAGTTCCCCACGCTATAGACTTAGACCAGGTCAAATCAATCAACCATTGCATCGCAGATGTATAGATAGTAATATCAATGCCCCAGCAAACACTACTTCAGTAACAATTGATACGATAAATAACAAATCGCATGGATATCGCCTTATATTTTTAAATCCAACACCAAATGCACAAGGTTATAAAGATAAATATAAATCAAAAATTACAATTTCCACAGAAAAGGTAAAGTTTGGTGGAACAAGCACGAAGAATATAAAAAGAATTAAGGTAACCATTGCTGATTCAAAAGGCCATGTTATCACTTCTCTAAAAACATATGTAGCAAACATCGGTGAAACCGATTACTATAAGAGGACTTACTAATGAAAAAACGTGCTGCGTTTACTATGTTAGAATTAATTTTTGTCATTATAATTATGGGGATTATTGGCAAGTTTGGTGTCTCTTTTTTAGCCCAGGCCTACAAGAGTTTTATTTTCTCCCAAGTAAACAGTAACTTACAGTCCAAAAGTGAAAGTGCAGTGGAGATAATAGCTGCACGACTGCAAAACAGAATCAAAGACTCAGTCATTGCCCGCACTGCGAAAAATGCAGCTCCTGTTGCGATAGCAGATGCAAGTGGTAAAAATTATACCGTACTTGAATGGGTTGGCATTGCACAAGAGAGCCGTCGTGGTACAAGCATGGGTGCAACTCCATATTTACCAGACTGGAGTGGTATCATAGATCTCGATGCAGGAAACAAAAATATGATTGTCTCTCCTCAAACAGATACCTCTAAAATCAACACTATGATTGCAGATTTAAATGCTTCAGGAACAACGATTGATAATGCGGCTATCTATTTTGTGGGAGCTAACTCAAATGTACAGACAGGTTATGGATGGAACGGCAAACTCAACGACCAACAGGGTGCTATGCATCCAATCAAACGTGTTGCTGGAAGAGTAGATGCCTTTACATCTTCCAATGGAGTTGATTTTAGTGGCATAGATGTGTATGAGTACTACCTGCTTTCTTGGAGTGCTTACGCAATAGTTTATGAACCAGGTACAAATGGCAAAGGAACGCTGCGTTTATACTATGATTACCAACCATGGAACGGAGAGAAAATGACAAATGGAAAGGATGCAATTTTGATGGAAGATGTTAGTACTTTCCAATTTATGGCAATTGGCTCTATTATGAAAATTCAAGTCTGTACAAAAAGTGATTTAGTTGAGGAGTACTCTTTATGCAAAGAAAAAACAATATTTTAAATCGCCGACACAAAAGTGCCTTTGCCATGATTATGGCCATAAGTGTTATTGTTATTGTTGCTACAATTATGGCTTTGGGCATGCTTCTTACTGCAAAATCAGTAAAGAAAACAGCAGATGTCTATCTGTATGAGCAAGCAGTACTTATGGCACATAGTGCAGCAGAATACTCCCTTTTAAAAATTGCAGAAGATGGTCCTTGCTCACATTTCAATGATTTACACTTTACACAAGATACTATTTACAAGATAAAAATCACTAACAGATTTGTATACACAAATCCTCTTCCGGCAAAATGTGTGAATGATGGAAGTGCCAATGATAATGTCTATGCCATTGTTACAACCCCAGAAGAGAATGGTTCAGTTCTTATGGATGTATCTGTAACAGTTGATGATCCTACCGTAACTAGTGAGCCTATACGCTATTTTAAAAGAAGCATTCAAAAATTATAAATTTATAATTCTTTATCAACTTTTTCATGCTATAATCCAGAGATATCACAAAAAAAGGATTAAAGATGAATATTAGTATGACAGGAAGAAACATTGAACTTACTGATGCTATTAAAGAGCATATTGCATCTTCTATAGACACTTTAAAAAAATTTAATTTAGACATAATTTCTGTAAATGTTGTTGCGTCTTCGCAAACAAAAAAAGGTAAAGAACACGCAGTGGTTGAGTTTGTTATTAACTTGGCACACAAAAATACAATTGTAATTAACCAACATGATGTTGACTTATATGTTGCAATTGACCTAGCAACTGAACGTGCACAAAAAGCTTTACGCCGTCTTCATGACAAAGTAACAGACCACCAAAAAGTGGGACTTAACGAAATTAAAGCAGAAAATGTAGATGTAAAAGCAGAAGCAGAAAAAATGGAAGATGAGATTATTCCAGTTGAACTGAATCTTTACAAACCTCGTGAAGTTGAAGATGTCCTAGAGGACTTAAAAGAGAGCGGAAAAATGTTTGAAATCTTTTTAGACAATGAAAACAAAACCCGTGTACTCTATAAACGCAACGATGGCAAATTTGGCCTCTATTAACATATACTACGCTTTGGCAAGTTATTTGCCAAAGCACTTTTTACTTTTGCAACAACAAATCACCTTTGACTTTTTTTACTATATCTTCATCTTCTGCAAAATCAACCCATCGAAATTGACTTCCACTTTGCACAAGTCCTTTGAGTAGGTCACCACTTTTTCTAAATTTCAAATCCAAGTTAGCAATGTCAAAACCACTTGTTGTCTTTACAAACTCCTCTAAACGTTCTGAACTTTTTTGATTTGTGTATAGATAACAGTAACCTTTGAGTCCTGTACGACTTACACGTCCTCGCAGTTGATGCAAAGTAGAGAGTCCCAGCCTCTCTGCTCCAACGATTACAACAGTAGTGAGTCGTGGAAGAGAAATACCAACTTCTACCACTGTTGTTGCAATGAGAATAGAACCATTTTCACGGAAATCCATAAGGACTTGCTCTTTCGTTTTATCTTTACCATGTGTTACATATACATTATCAAAATGCTTCTCCCAGTAGCCTCGTGCTTCATCTATACTTTGATACTCAAGAACTTCACTCTGCTCAACAAGAGGATATACAAGTAAAACCTGATTATTTTTTGCAATTTCTCTTTTTATATGCTCTAAAAGCTCTGAAAAATCACTCTTATGAATCACTTTTGAATCTATATCTTTGGTAAATGGCGTAGAGGTAATAAGACTCACATCAATGTGCGCACTCTCTATCATTGCCTGCGTTCGTGGAATAGGAGTCGCTGAAAATTGTAAATAGTGTGGCCGTTTTTCTCCCGCTGTCACAATTTTTTCAAGCATATTTCTCTGTAAGGTTCCAAAGCGGTGTTGTTCATCCACCATAACAAGCGCTGCGTTTGGTAACTCTCTGTAGAGAAGTGCATGCGTTCCTATAAGAAAATCATACTGACTTAAATCCTCTTTTTTACTCTTATTTGTTACGAGTGCAATTTTCATATTTGGAAGAAACTTTTGTGCCTCTTCAAACAGCTGATTAGCCAAAATTGTCGTCGGTGCCATTAAAATGCTGCGGTGTGGAAACATCATATATGCTGCTGCTAAAATAACCATTGTTTTTCCGCTTCCAACATCACCTACTACCATTCTTTTAGCAGCTATATCTTTACCTAAATCTGTAGCAATCTCTTCAATAGCACCAACTTGCTCATCAGTTAATGTAAACGGTAGTGTTTTACTCCAAGGTTCATAGTCTCTACCTGCAGATGCTAAAGCTTTAAAGTAACGTCGTTTGCCGGCTAATTGTTTCATATAGACATAGAGTTCGGCATACTTGAGTGCATGAAGTGCTGCGGGTGGAAGTTCTTGTCTGTTGCAACTCTCTTGTGTTGGAAAATGGAGTTTGATTATTTCAGAAGCTATCTCTTGTGGCAAGCCCTCTGCACAAAGATTTTCTTGTGAAACATATTTTTCTACTAAACGCAGCATAACATCATTACGAAGAGCCGTTTTATACTTTGGGGTAATCGCTCCTACTTTTGTTACTTTTTTAGGCATACTCATACTACAGTGCCCTTGCTTGCAGTCAATAAGGCCATAATAGTAATCCCTTTCGCCAACTTGAAACTGGTGAAGCATATAGGGTTTTGGACGGAAAAGAACACCTTGAATTTTATAGCCAAGATTATGCGCATAGAATGTAATCTGAATGGAGTTTGGAGCTCTATAGACAGATTCTACCGTTGCATCAATGAGTTGGGATTTTTGCGGAAGAAGTTGAGTGTGTACAATATAATCTTCGTATGTATGGGGAACAAAAAGAGCAAGTTCTATGAAGGAGTTTACTCCTAGTTTTTTAAACTTAGCCACATCCTGTTTTGATATATCAAAACCATTTTTT
>CAYRVR010000027.1:0-13939 GCA_964427835.1 uncultured Sulfurimonas sp.
ATGTGAAAACTGGAGATGAAAAGTGGAAAACAACAACAAAATTTTGGATGGGACTTTTAGCAATTAACTTTGCAATTGGTCTGGCAACCGGAATTATTATGGAATTTGAGTTTGGAACGAACTGGTCAAACTACTCATGGATTGTTGGAGATATTTTTGGTGCGCCACTTGCTATTGAAGGTTTAATGGCATTTTTTATGGAATCAACCTTCTTTGCTGTAATGTTCTTTGGATGGAACAAAGTAAGCAAAAAAATGCACCTAACCTCTACATGGCTAGTTGCTCTTGGTTCAAACCTCTCTGCTCTTTGGATTTTAGTAGCCAATGGCTGGATGCAACACCCAGTTGGAATGCATTTTAACCCAGATACTGCAAGAAATGAAATGCAAAACTTTTGGGAAGTCTTTTTAAATCCAAATGCTGTTGCAAAATTTCTCCATACTGTAAGTAGTGGTTATGTGTTGGCATCTCTTTTTGTTCTTGCAATTAGTGCATGGTTTTTAATCAAAAAAAGGGATGTTGCATTTGCAAGACGCAGTATAATCGTCGCTTCAAGTTTTGGACTTATTACTTCTATGTATCTTATAACAACAGGTGATGAATCAGCACATCAAGTAGCACTTACACAACCTATGAAACTTGCTGCAATGGAAGGTCTTTACAGAGGTGAAGATAGAGCAGGAATTATTGCTGTTGGACTCTTAGACAGTGCAAAAGAGATTGGTGATAATCAAGATCCTTTCCTTATGAGTATAGAAATTCCAGGTGCCCTCTCTTTTCTTGGTTACCATAACCTCAATGCTTTTGTTCCAGGTATAGATGATCTGATGTATGGCAATAAAAAGCATGGCATTATGTCAATACCTGAAAAAATGCAAAAAGGAAAAGTAGCAGTTACAGCACTTGGAGCATATAAAAAATTTAAAAAAGCAAACAATATGCCGGCAGCTGCAAAAGCACTCAAAACTTTTGAAGCAAATGAAGCTTATATGGGGTATGGCTACCTCAAAAGTCCAAAAGATGCTGTTCCAAGTGTAGCACTTAACTTCTATAGCTTCCACACTATGGTCGGTCTAGGAACATGGTTCCTACTTCTTTTCATCATTTCACTCTACTACTCTATGATTAATGAAATGCATAATAAAAAGTGGTTGCTTTATGCAGCACTTTTCACATTACCATTTGGCTATGTAGCGCAAGAAGCAGGATGGATTACAGCCGAAGCCGGTCGTCAACCATGGGCAATCCAAGATTTACTTCCTGTAGGTATGGCAGCATCAAATGTTGCTTCAACAAGCGTTATGATTACTTTCTGGTTATTTGCTGTTCTCTTTACAGGTTTACTTATAGCAGAGGTAAAAATTATGCTTAAACAGATAAAAATCGGGCCGGAGGAACACTAATATGTTTGATTTATATACTTTACAACAATACTGGTGGTTTTTAGTCAGTCTCATTGGGGCACTTTTTGTATTTATGACTTTTGTTCAGGGTGGACAATCGCTCCTGTATACTTTGGGAAAAACAGAAGATGAACGTGATATTCTTGTCAATTCACTCGGACGTAAATGGGAACTTACATTTACAATGCTGGTAATGTTTGGTGGTGCACTTTTTGCTGCATTTCCTCTCTTTTATGCCGTAAGTTTTGGTGGAGCATACTATGTTTGGATGGCGATTCTTTTTTGTTTCATCATTCAAGCAGTTGCCTATGAGTACAGAAAAAAACCAGATAACTTTTATGGTGAGCGTTTTTATGAAACACTTTTATACATTAATGGTACATTGGGAATTTTTCTTATTGGTGTAGCAGTTGCGACACTCTTTACTGGTGGTAACTTCTTAGTAAATGATTCTCATCTGTCACATTGGACAATGCAGAGTTACGGGCTTGAAGCGCTTTTAAATCCTTTTAATGTTGCGTTTGGGCTTATGCTTGTGTTTTTATCACGCTTTCAAGGGGCACTCTACTTTTTAAACAACATTGATGAAGAACATATCATTTCACGAGTCAAACAAGTTGTAACACGTAACTTTATTATGTTTTTAGTCCTCTTTTTATATGTTGTCGCAACTATTTTATTTATGGATGGTCTTAAATACAACCCGACAACAGGTCTTATATATGTAGAGAGTGCAAAATTTTTCCATAGCTTTTTAGATATGCCAATTTTAGCTGTTATACTTCTCGTTGGTGTTTTAAGCCTCTTATATGGTGTATTTATTGGCATTACAAAACAAGCACAAAAAGCAATCTGGTTTACAGGATTTGGTGTTATTGCAGTTGTTACTGTGCTTTTTTTGATTTTAGGGCTTGACTACTCAGCTTTTTATCCTTCACTAGCAAATATACAAAGTTCTTTAACTATTGCCAACAGTTCTGGAAGTAAATATACACTCGGTGTTATGAGTATTGTCTCACTCCTTGTTCCTGTTGTTTTAGGATATATTATTTTAGTATGGCGTTCAATGGATAAAACACAAATTACAATGGATGAAGTTAAATCTGATCCACACCACTATTAGGAGCAAAATATGGAAACATTACAAGAAATCATCTGGTATTCCAGCTGGCCTGTTATTATTTATTTGGGATTAAAATTCGTTGAGCTCAATCTCTCACACTTTAAAAAAATGGAGCGACTCGAAGAGCTTGAAGCAATTCATGCTGAGTATCTCGCAAAACAGCAAAAACAGTAATTTCTACTGTTTTTGCCCCTACTTTTCATCGCAGTATGTTGCTAAAAGTCCTGCTTTAAGTGCCGCATACTGTTCTTCACCACGTAACTTTTTCACAATGGCAAGTGCAAAACAAAGAGCTGTTGCTGGTCCTCGCGAAGTCATAACATTTTTATCTTCAACAACCATTTGCACATCTCCCATATAACCATCTTTTTGTATCTCCTCTTCTACAGAAGGATAACAGGTATATTTCTCTTTTAGGACACCTGCTGCGTTTAGAGCAAATGGTGCTGCACAAATTGCACCTATATTTTTTCCTTTTTTATCCATTTCACGTAAAATATTTTGCATTGTTGCATCTTCAGCAAGGGCGTGTGTTCCACCCCATCCACCTGGGAGCACAACCATATCAAGAGTGCTTACATCAACATCCGCTAAGGCTACATCTGCTTGAATACTAATGCCATTAGCACCTTTTACCAACATCGCTGCGTTTAGAGATGCAACAATCACCTCAATCTCTGCACGTCTGAGTACATCTATAATACTCACAGCCTCAATCTCTTCAAATGCAGTTGCAAGTGGTACTAAAACTTTTTTTTTCATAACCATCTCCTTTGTTTTTGGTAATTTTACTATAATTTTTATAAACATTTAAAGCATACTGTGATATGATGTTTATATATAATATTTTTAAAGGTTTAAGTAATGAAAAAAGCAGTGTTGTATCTTTTTTTTACCCTTTTTTTTGTTGCTTGTTCCCCACAAAACAATAAAGAAATTGTAATTTCCACAAACCAATGGATTGGCTACACTCCTCTTTATTACGCCTATGAGAAAGGCTATTTCAAGAACCTCAACATTAAAATTATTAACAGCGTCTCACTTGCAGAGGCTGCAGATGTCTATCGTGTTGGAAAAGCAGATATGGTAACAACAACACAGCATGAGTATAATGCTTTAGAAATTGCAATGCACGATATTGTTCCTGTTATTTTACTCGACAGATCAAACGGTGGAGATATGGTTCTCTCAAATAAATCCATGCAAGCCTTACAAAAAAGCAAAAAAATCTATGCCTATCTTGAAATTGATTCCATCAACCAAGAAATTCTCAAGGATTTTATCAAAAAAAATGATCTTGATAGCAGTAAATTTATCTTTGTGAATAAAGATCAAGAACAGATCCAAAGCATAGATTTTCAGAAACAACTAAAAAAGGGAGATAGCATTGTTATTGTCACTTATGTACCTTATAATGCTCCACTCATCAAAAAAGGCTTTCATGAACTTGCATCAACAAAAAACATTGATTCCATCGTTGTTATCGATGCTTTATGTGCTACACATAAACTTTTACAGACGCAAAAAGAGCGCTTAAAAAAATTAAAACAGATCATTGACGATTCCATACAAGAGATAAATGACAATCCAAGAGAAACATATAAAGTCACAGCAAAATATCTCTCAAACATCTCCTATCAAGAGTATCTCCTTGCACTCAAAAATATTAAATGGATAAATAAACCATCTGATGATCTTCTTAATTTTATTAGTCAATATCACTATGATAAAAGGTACATTATCAAATAAATGAAAACACTTTCTATACAAAAGTTCTCTATTCTTGTCATTACTCTCATAGTTGCTTTTCTTGCAATTATATTTTATGATTTTTATCTCAAAGAGAGGCAAATAACAGAGAAGCTCATAAAAACAAATTTACAATCAGCTGCTCTTAATCTCAATCAATTTTTAAGAAAAAACTTTCAACCTAGTCAGATTGGCAATATTGCTTCGCAATTAGACAGCCGTCTTATTAGTAACAAAACCATATCTTTTATACAAATCGTTGATGAACATAACAAAACACTCTATGCAACACCCTTGTATACGGGAAAGAACTACATAGATAAAAAAAGTTGTCTCCCCATTACAAAAATTATGCAAAGTTCTTTGGAAAAAGTAAGCTGTTATGAAATAAACCTTCAGTATTACAACAAACTACAGGCTCATACGTATCATGTTCTTATAGGTCTCAATAGCCAGTATATTTCTCAACTTCTCACACAAGAAGCAAAGCATCTCATGGGTATCACACTCCTCTTTTCCCTTATTTTATTTGTATTTCTTTATATATTTTTAAAAAAATATATTATTCTACCACTTGAGAACCTACGTACCTACGCTTACTACAGTGAGTACTCTCCACAAAACTTTTTAATCAAAGAGTTTGAATCTATCCGTTATTCACTTGAGATGACCTTTAGACGTCTCAAAACAGAGCAAAAAAATCTCTATAAACTTTCCACACAAGATCCTTTGACGGGCCTTTACAACCGTAATGATCTCAAAAGTCAGGTAGAACGTATTATTACATCAGCGAAAAGAAATAATAAAAAATTTGCTATTCTCTTTCTAGATCTTGATAATTTTAAAAATATCAATGATTCTATTGGGCACCATTTTGGTGATATTATTCTCAAAAAAGTAGCTACAATCTTGCGTTTAGCCATACGTGAAAATGATATTCCTGCACGTATTGGTGGAGATGAATTTATAATTGTACTGCCAGATATTGAAGATGAGAGGAACATTGTTGATATTCTCGAGCGCATAAAAGAGCACATTGCAACTCCAATTCTTATAAATAATGAAAGTTACAGTGTAACAATGAGTATGGGAGTTGCTCTGTATCCAAAAGATGGAGAGGATTTCAACACACTTCTTAAACATGCGGATATTGCAATGTACAAGGCAAAAGAACTAGGCAAAAACAATTACCAGTTCTTTACCGATAGACTCAATGAGAATGTGCAAAGAAAAATCAAAATGCATTCTATCCTTTCTGAAGCATTAACCTATGGACGTTTTGAACTTTTTTACCAACCAAAAGTCGATATAACAACAAATAAAATTGTAGCCTGTGAAGCTCTTATACGCTTAATTGATCCACATGAGGGAATTATCTCTCCCGATAAATTTATACCACTTGCTGAAGAGAGTGGAATGATTATTCCTATCGGTGAATGGATAGTTCAGGCTGCTTGTAAACAAATAGCAGCCTGGAAAAATACACCTTTAGAAGCGATACAGCTTTCCATCAATGTTTCAGGCGTGCAACTTGCAGATAAAAACTTTATGAAAATACTCCAAGAAAATAGTGCGTGCGTAGAAAACTCAAAACTTGACATAGAGCTGACAGAGTCTGTTTTAATTCAAAATTTTGATGAAAAAATAGCACTTCTACACGAAATAAAAGCGCTAGGCATCACCCTCTCCTTAGATGATTTTGGAACAGGATACTCTTCACTCTCTTACCTGCGAAAAATTCCTTTTGATACCCTCAAAATTGACAAATCTTTTATAGACTCTATGCAGGAAAATAAAATATTTATAAATATGATTATTGGAATTGCAGAGGATTTAAACCTTAAAGTTGTAGCAGAGGGTGTCGAAACACAAGAACAACTTGACTACCTTAAAAATATGCAATGTGAGATGTTTCAAGGCTATCTCTGCTCAAAACCACTGCCTTCAAAAGAGTTTGAAAGGCTCTTTAAAGATTATAATAAACGCTCATAATCTTTTTATTACTTAAAATTGAGTATAATCACTTAATTTTAAATAAGTGGATAGTTATGCTCAATTATGATTCAATAAAACCTTTACTCTTTAAACTCCAGCCAGAAAATGCACACCATGTTGCTGAGTGTGTCTTGCGTCTGCCAAATATTTGTCAAATTCCTTTTAATCCTTTTTTGGAATCCCATTTTGTTACAGATGCTTCACTCGAACAAGAAATTTTTGGCCGTACATTTTACAATCCTGTTGGGCTTGGTGCAGGTTTTGACAAAAATGCAACCATGATACGTGGAATCCAAACCCTAGGTTTTGGTTACACAGAAATTGGAACAGTCACACCAAAACCACAACCTGGCAATCCAAAACCACGAATGTTTCGCCATATTCAAGAAGAGAGCATTCAAAATGCAATGGGCTTTAACAATGATGGCGCATATAAAGTTGTCAAACGCCTTAAAAAACGTTTTCCTTTTACAACACCAATTGGTATAAACATTGGGAAAAACAAAATCACTCCCGAAAAAGAGGCAATTAATGATTATACACATCTCATTAAAGCTTTTGATGGCTTAGGAGACTACTTTGTCATTAATATCTCTTCACCAAATACTCCGGGTCTGCGTGATTTACAAAATGAAGCATTCATTACACGCCTTTTTGATGAGGCAAAAGCACTCACAACAATGCCGATTCTTCTTAAAATTGCACCGGATATGAGCGAAGAAGATGCAGTTGCCCTTACAAAACTAGCTGTTGAAAAAGGTGCTGATGGCATTATTGCAACCAATACAACTATTGACTACTCCCTTGTAAAACATCCAAAAAATATTGGAGGTATCAGTGGTGCAGTTTTAAAAGAGAAGAGTTTTAAAATCTTTGAAGCAATCGCCAAAGAGCTCTACGGCAAAACAATACTTATTTCGGTCGGTGGCATTGACTCTGCACAAGAAGCATACAAACGCATTAAAGCGGGAGCAAGCCTTGTACAGATTTTAAGCGGGATTGTATTTCATGGACCTGATATGGTTATGAACATCAACAAAGAGCTTATAGAGCTACTCAAAGCAGATGGGTATGAAAATATTACGCAAGCAATCGGAAGCGATAGAAAATAATGAGATTTTTACTTACAATAACACTACTACTAGGAACTTTAATGGCATCACCACTCCCAAAATATGAAACAAAAACACTCAAAAATGGTTTACAAATTGTTGTTATTCCTCTGCATAACCACTCAAATGTAATTACTACCGACATTTTTTACAAAGTTGGAAGCCGTAATGAAATTATGGGTAAAACAGGCATTGCTCACATGCTTGAGCATATGAACTTCAAATCAAGCAAACATTTACAAGCAGGAGAGTTTGATAAAGAAGTTAAAAGTATTGGAGGTGTAAACAATGCCTCTACAAGTTTTGACTATACACACTACTTTATAAAATCAAGTACAGACAATCTCAAAACTTCCATTGATTTATTTGCAGAATTAATGGAAAACCTCAGCCTCAAAGACAAAGAGTTCCAACCTGAACGTAATGTTGTTATGGAAGAGAGACGCTGGAGAACAGATAACTCTCCACTAGGATATCTCTACTTTAGACTCTTTAACAATGCTTATATTTACCATCCTTATCACTGGACACCGATCGGCTTTATTAACGACATCAAAACGTGGACAATTGATGATATCCGAAGTTTTCACAAAACATACTACCAACCACAAAATGCCATTTTAATGGTTACTGGAGATGTTGATCCTAAGGATGTCTTTAAAAAAGCAAAGGCTGCGTTTGGACATATAAAAAATGACGGTAAAATTCCAAAAGTAAAATTTGTAGAACCTGAACAAGATGGTGCAAAACGTATCATTATTCATAAAGACAGTGAAGTGGAAATGCTCGCAATAACTTTTCACATTCCAAACTTTCAAAGTCCAGATCAGGTAACGCTCAGTGTTATTTCTGAAATTTTATACTCAGGAAAGAGCTCTCGACTCTACAAAGATCTTGTTGATAAAAAAGGACTTGTAAACAGTATTTATGCTTACAATATGGAAAACACCGATCCGGGTCTTTTTATTTTTATGGCAACGTGTAACCCTGGTGTCAAAGCCCAAACAGTAGAAAAAGAGCTTATAAAGCAAATTAACAAGATGAAAGAGACAAAGGTAACAAAAGCAGAACTCGAAAAAGTGAAAATCAATACAAAATCTGACTTTATCTACTCTCTAGAGAGTTCTACATCTGTGGCTAATCTCTACGGAAGCTATCTTGTCCGTGGTGACATAGAGCCACTCCTTCATTATGAAGAGAATGTCAACAAAATAACTCCAAAAAAGATACAAGAAGTTGCAAAAAAATATTTTGACTTTAAACATTCAACAACAGTGATACTTAAAAAATAAATATTTAAAAATATTATTAAGTCACTTCCATCTAAGATAAATGATGTTATAATTCCATCACATTTTATTTAGGTGGAACGCTATGATCAAGTTACTTACTCTTCTTTTTTTTATCTCTTTAAATCTCTTTGCTATTAGTAATCAAGAAGTAGCAAATAAATGCGAAGCTGTTATGCAAGGCTTCCAAAGTTCCAAAGCAAACATGCAAATGACTCTTATCAATGCAAACAAACAAAGACGTACACGAGATATGCAGATGATGACACTTGAAGGTAAATCAGGCAATAAATCTTTAATGACTTTTCTCTCTCCTGCAGATGTCAAGGGAACAAAATTTTTAAACCATGAACACTTAAACAAAGATGATGACCAGTGGCTCTACCTTCCTGCTCTCAAACGGGTAAAGAGAATCGCTTCAAGTAGTAAATCGGGTTCCTTTATGGGCTCAGAATTTTCTTATGAGGACCTCAGTTCTTTCCATCCAAAAAAATATATTTTTACAGGTGATGCGCATATAGCAACACTCAATGGAAAAAAAGTTTATGTCAGCCAGAGAATTCCAAAGAGTAAAAACTCCGGTTACACAAAAGAGGTCTCTTTTGTTGATCCAAAAACTTTTTTAATTCAAAGAGTGGACTACTATGACAGAAAACATGAACTTTTAAAGAGTGCCACATTTGACCACTATAAAAAAATCGCAGGTAAATGGCGTGTAACACAGATGACAATGGTAAATCACCAAAACCATAAAAAGACCATACTCCAATGGAAAAATGAAAAAATAAAACTCCACCTCAAAGCAAGAGATTTCAACAAACGAGTTCTTAAAAAATGATAAAAATATTTTTACTTATCTTTTTTTCTACTCTGCTTCTTGCAAAGACGCAAGATACTTGTTTTACCGTACAACTCAAAAGTTTTAAACTGAAAAAAAATTCTCACTATGATATAGCAGACTATAACTATCCCCCTTCTTGCCAACTTATTCAAATAAAAGCAATCCATACTATACGCTGTGGCTGTTTTGAGCGCTACAGTGACGCAAGACGTGAACAGAAAAAACTTAGTACGCACTACCATGATGCTCTCATTATAAAAACATACAAGTACCGCTTTAAAAAGAAATCACCAGAGCCAAACGCAGTACAAACACAACCAGAGACAAACACCACAAAAGAAGAGAGTGTACCGGCAATTATAGAGATACCACAAACACAAACGCAACAAGAGAGCATATTTGAGCATCTAAGCTATCAGGGTGATATAGACTGGATTACACAGGCATATCTCATAGCGCCTAGCGACAAAAATCCGCAAAATATTACAACTGCTGCAAATTTAGAAATAAATTATGCACAGGATGCACTCAAAATCCATACAAAACTCAGACTCCAACAGGATTTTAATGATATAGAAAGCGGAGCAGAAAAAACAAGAAGAAGTTACGGACGTATTGATGAACTCTATGCACAGTACGAATTGGAAAATGGAGAAATCTTACTTGGAAAAAGCCTCCGTTTTTGGGGTGCCTTGGAGGTACGTAATATTGCTGATGTTTTCAACCCTTATGATTTACGTGCAGATCCTTTTTACAAAACAAAACTCGGTGTTATCAATGCAGCATATACTACCTACACTGAAAATGGAGAGCTCTCTTTTATTGTCCAACTTTATGAACAAGAGCGAGAAATGTCTGCATACCCGTATGTGTACTACTATTTTCCACAAAATATTAAATACTCCAAACATGTAAAAACGCAAAATGGAAAATACCGTCCAAATATTTACGTAAAATATTCAGATTCACTTGAGGGTGATTACTCACTCGATTACAACATAATCTTTCAAAACGGCTATGACTCACAACGCTACTACACAACACATCTTACGGTAAACAACGAACTACAAACAAATGAGCACGCCTACCTTGTTAATAAATTTATCACCTATGATACACTCGTAGTCGGTGCAACGCTCTATAAACTCGAAGCAATCTATACCGATGTTCTACACAATGATGTTATATCTGATTACACCCATATAGGTTTAGGACTTGAACATACAATACCACAAATTTACAAAGAAGCCGACCTTGGACTTTTAGCAGAGTACTACAGTTATGACACTGTAGATGGTTCTAAACGCGGTGATCTTGGACTTTTTGAAATTTTCCAAAACGACCTCTTTTTAGGACTACGCTACACCTTTAACAAGGGAGATGATTCAAGCATTGTCGGTGGAAGTATCTTTGATCTTGATTATAATGAACAGGTTTACTACATGGAGTACACTACGCGTATTGCAGATACGTACAAAATAAACTTTGACTACCGCTACATTGAACCTTCAAAAAATGATCCAACTGTCTTTCATCTTACAGGAAGACACCAACGCCTGAGTCTTAAAATCGGCTACTACTTTTAGAGGATACTATGAAAAAATTTGTCGATTTACTTATAAAACTGAGATGGTTTATTGTAATAACCATTCCACTTATTACCATTGTTTTAGGATACCAACTTAAAAATGCGCAGTTTGATGGCTCCTATAGAATTTGGTTTGAGGAGGGTTCTAAGACTCTTAAACAGTATGATGCTTTTAAAAACACCTTTGGAAATGATGACTCTATTATTATTGTCTTTCGCGATGAAAAAGGCGTATTTAACAAAAAAGCTCTCCATGTTATACAAAGACTTACAGACAAGCTCTGGCAGACGCAGTATATTGCACGTGTCGATTCTCTGACAAACTACCAGTATGTCCATAAAAGTCCCGATGATGCCGATGAAATTCTTGTTGAGAACTTTATAAAAAATATTGACACCCTTACTCCAAAAGCGCTCCAAGAAAAAGAGAAAATAGCCCTTAATGAAGATCTACTTGTCAATCGTATTATAAGCAAAGATGCAAAAACAACCATGATAGTCGGACGGCTCAATCCAAAAGCCGGTGTCACTATTGGCGCGTCTAAACATATTATGAAAGATATTAGGCGCTATATTGCCAATGAGAAAGCAAGTGGATATAAATTCTACCTCGCAGGTGGCCCTGTTGTAAACACTACTTTTAGCTCTCTTGCCCAGTATGATGTAAAAACATTTACTCCTCTTGTTATATTAATTGCAATGCTTATTTTATGGCTTGTATTTCGAAAAATATCAGGAGTTATTTTAACCATACTTGTCGTGATTTTCACCTTTATTATTGTCTTAGCTCTGCAAACCATATTTGGCTACAAACTCAATAACTTTACGGCAAATATGCCACTTTTTATCATTGCCATAGGAATTGCAGATGCGATGCACATTTTTTGGGTCTACCTGCTTGCAAGGCGTGATGGTCTGAGTAATTATGATGCCATTTATGCCACAATCAGTAAAAATCTTCTTGCTACCTTTTTAACCTCAGTAACAACAGCTATTGGTTTTGCTTCACTTGGTGTTTCTCATATTGTGCCCATTAAAACTTTAGGAATAGCTACTGCAAACGCAGCGATGCTTGCTTTTGTACTGACCATTTTATTTGTTCCCGCAGCCTTGGCAATTTTAAACATTAAAGTAAAAAAAAGAACTTCTCGCACAAAAGAAGATGCCCCAATCAGCAAGTTTTCACAAAACTATGCAAAATTTATAGTCACACATGATACACAGATTCTTCTAGTTACCTTACTCCTTGCCATTGGAATCGGTTTTGGACTTACAAAGCTTAAAGTTGATTCAAACGCAATCAAGTACTTTAGAGAAGATGTGCCTTTTAGACAAACAGTGAAAATAATAGAAAAAAATCTTACAGGCCCACTCAGCTATGAAATTGTCATTGACTCGAAAAAAACAGATGGTATCAAAGATGTCACCTTTATGAAAACAGTCGATAGATTCTCAAAAGAGTTTCTATCCACTTTTAAAAATGCCCGACATACCTCTTCTCTTGTCGATATTGTCAAAAAATTCAATGAAGTCATTGATGCAAACAAAAGTATTCCAAACTCAAATGAACTCATTGCACAATATCTGCTTCTCTACTCCCTCTCTCTCCCACAGGGTATGGAAATTAATGATAAAATGGATGTCAATGAGAGACTGCTGCGTTTAACAGCTTCTATGAATGTGGCTGACAGTTCTGTCGATCTTAAGCAGATAGCGTGGATACAAAACTGGTGGAGCAAAACACCTTATAGCGTAGAAGTTGACGGACAAACAGCAATGTTTGCGCATATGCAGCATGATGTTACAGCCACTTTAATCAACTCGCTTCTACTCTCTGTTGTTGTTACATCACTGGTAATGCTGCTTATTTTTAGAAGTATAAAGATGATTCCTCTTTTTATTATTCCCAATGTGCTACCAATTATTCTCGTGATAGGCGTAATGGGTTGGCTTGGAATCAGTATAGATATCGGCGTTGCAATTTCAGGGGCTATTATTCTTGGTATTGCCATAGACGATACCATCCATTTTCTTATCAAATACACACAGGCTCGAAAAGAGGGGCTCTCTTTGCAAGAAGCTCTTGCCTATGTTATGCACTATGCCGGTTCAGCAATGATTTTAACTACTGTAGTATTAAGTTCTGCGTTTATCGTCTTCGTATTTTCACAGTTTATGCTCAATGCACACTTTGGACTTATTACAGCTGTTGCACTTCTTATTGCTCTTGTCATTGATTTACTGCTCTTACCCGCACTCATTAGTAAAATGGAAAAAAAGGACAACTTATGCTAGACATTGAAAAAGCGTACAATAAAAACTTCACCAAACTCAACGAAAAATTACCAAAAAGTGTCAATAAATTTTTTATCCGTATGTTACAAAAACTTTTCCACGAAAAAACTTTTAATGATATTTATGAAAAAAACTACTACCATAAAAATCTTGATTTTGCAGAAAGTATGATTGAGATGCTTGGCATAGAATACTGTGTCAAACCAAATGAAGTAAAAAATATTCCCTCAAGTGGACGCATACTCATCGTTGCAAATCATATAACAGGTGCGTCAGATGCCTTTACCTTAGTGCAAATGGTTGCGAGTGTAAGAGAAAATAAAAAAGTAAAAGTCATGGTAAATGGTATGCTTATGGGAATGGAGCAAGCAATTGATCTGCTAATACCTGTTGATAACATCAGCGGAAGCATTACCAAAAAAAGTTTTCAGGCTATTAATGCTGCCTTACAAAATGAAGAGGCTGTTATTATTTTTCCTGCAGGTATAGTAAGCAGACTAACACTCAAAGGCATAAAAGATATGCCATGGAAGCCAAGCTTTTT
>CAYRVR010000027.1:14039-23176 GCA_964427835.1 uncultured Sulfurimonas sp.
TACACAAACGACCATTATTGCACCTACCGATAAAATACTCCTCAAACAAGAAGTAAACGCAGCAGAACAACTAGGACGTACACTTGACAACAAACGCATTATTTTAGCCAATGCACAAAAGGCTCCTTTTCTTATCCGTGAACTTGGACGTACACGTGAGATATCCTTTCGAGCTATAGGAGGAGGAACAGGAAAAGAGAGAGACAATGACTTTTATGACACCTACTACAAACATATTATTTTATGGGATGATGAAGAGCTCGAGGTTGTTGGTGCCTATAGAATAGGAGAGGTAAAAGAGATCATTGAAACACGCGGTATGCAAGGACTCTACACCTACCCTTTTTCCCATTTTAATGACACATTTCAAGAGTATATTGAAAATTCTGTTGAGCTTGGAAGAAGCTTTGTCCAACCAAAATACTGGGGCTCTCGTGCACTTGACAACCTATGGCAGGGTGTAGGTGCATACCTCGCAGCACATCCAAAAATTCGATATACATACGGAACCGTTACAATCAATGCAAATACGCCAAAAAAAGCGATTGCTGCACTTGTCTATTTCTACTCAAAATATTTTTCCTATGATGAAAACATCATAAAAGCAAAAATGCCTTATGTTATGTCAGAGAGCTTGCAAAAAGAGTTTGATGAACGTTTCAATGCTAAAACCTATAAGGAAAATTTTGTTCTACTCAAACAGTATCTAAAATCTCTCAATACTACTGTTCCAACCCTTTTTAAACAGTACACAGAACTCTATGATGAGGGAGCAGTACGCTTTTTGGACTTTAGTGTAAATGAGAGTCTTCATGGCGTTGTAGAAGGCTTTATAATGGCCGATAATTCAAAAATGAAAGCCTCAAAACGAAAAAGATATATAAAAAGTTTTAAAGATACAACCACTTAAGCATAAGCTTACACCCCTTAGTATATAATTTCACAATTTTAAACTTTTAAAGGTTGTGTAATGATAAGATCTTTCTCCTATACCGTCCTTATAGCTTTACTGTTTGGCACTAGCGGCTGTGCAGTAAAAAACTATGATTATTTTCAAACAAATGATAATGCAAATGTAGCAAAGACCACAAAACATTCTCATTATAATCCAGTTACTGGTAAAATAGAAAAAAGCGCAGATAACAGCGAACAAAACGAAGTTAATAGTACAAAAATCATTACAAAAGTCTCTGATGCTGAGTATAAAAAAGAGTTGATGTTTGAATGGAAAATCTCTAAAGGTGATAGAATAGAAATCCAAGCGTTTAACCAATCTTCCAATGCAAACAATGGCCAACTCACACAACTTTTAAGTAATGGCGGCCAACAGTTAATTACACAACGTTATGGTGATGAGGGAATACTTGTCCCTGCTGATGGAAAAGTAGATCTTCCGCTTATTGGTTCTGTAAAACTTACAGGACTCACAGAAAAAGAGGCTTCTAAAGTACTCATTAAAAAATATAAAAAGTACCTTCGTAATCCCTATGTACATGTTAGAATTTTAAATCAAAAACTCTTTGTACTTGGGGAGGTAAAAAGACCTGGAACCGTACTTGTTACAAATGGAACAATGTCACTTTTTGAAGCACTTGCAACCACAGGAGATCTTACAGATTATGCAGACAGAACTAAAATCAAAGTGATAAGAGGGAGTATGCGTCATCCTGAAATCCGAGAAATAAATCTTGCTGATCTTCATTCTCTCAAACTTGCAAGTCTTGTTTTAAGACCAAATGATATTGTCTATGTAGAACCACGTGAGAGTAAAGCATCTGTAGTTGGTGCACAAGAAAAACTACCTTTCTGGCAACTTATTGGGGCAATACTCGCACCGTTTAATACAGCTGTAGTGAGTTATGGAGTAGTGACAAGATAATGAATGAACAAACAACAAACCCTGATGAAATAAACTTCACAGAAGTATTTAGAATACTTAAACGCTTTAAATATTCGATTGTAAGTATCGTTATTTTAGCAACAATTTTAGCAGGAGTATTTGCCTATTTTTCACCAAATATCTATAATAGTTCTTCTACTATATTTATTAAAGAGAGTAATAAAAATCCAAATGAAGATATTTTAAATAAAGCGCTTGGAATGCAAGGTGCAAATATTGATAACGAAATTGCAATTCTCCAATCTCATACTATAGCAAAAAAAGCCCTTAATGAACTCAACATTGGAACTCGATATTTTTACAAGCACCACCTTAAGACATTGGAACTCTATCAAGATACTCCCTTTATTGTAACGCATACTTATCTTACAAAAAATGCAAAAGCATCTCTATTTCACATCAGACCAATCGATGAAGAGACCTTTGAGCTATCTATAAAACCTACATTAAAACAAAAACTTATAAATGATATCAAATCTCAATTTGGCACTATTGCTGAAGATCAAAAGCTCATTACATATAAAGCTACACACCATTATAATGAGACAATTCAAACAGAATGGTTCACAATAAAAGTACATAAAGTATATAATTATACAGATCAGCACTACTCATTTGTTATCCATGAAAATTCTGAAATGACGGATTTTATTAAGCAATCACTCTCTGTATCTCCTGTATCAAAAGAAGCAACGATGATACAAATTAGTTTTCAAGACAACATTGCCAAACGTGCCGTTGATATCATCAATGCAATCAATAAAGCGTATATAAATGATGAGCTTACTATGAAAACACAAAGTGCAAGAAAAACTTTGCACTTTTTGGACCAACAAATCGCTGCAATCAACAAAACATTACAAAAATCTGCTAAAAACCTTGAAAATTATAAATCTAAAAATTTAGTCGTAACACTCAGTGAAAAGGCTACTATCACCACTGGGAAACTTTCTGATTTAGAGAGTAAATTGTACGAACTCAACATGCAAGAAAATTTCTTTCAAAATATTGCTTCATACATTAAAACACACAATGACATCGATGGACTAAATCTTAGTGGTGCAGAAAATACAAACCCTATCATCAGTAATCTTCTTATAAAAATTCAAGAGCAAACATCACTAAAAAAATCACTCTTACTCGATTATACTGAGCAACATCCAGATGTTGTAAAAGTAACGCAAAGTATTAATGCTCTTAAACAAACACTAAAACAGACTATTGCTGCAAGTATTCGTAATATTCAAGAACAAAAAGCAAGTCTTCAGCGTGTTATTGAAAAACATAAAAAAGATTTGGAAGCACTTCCAGAACAAGAGCGTAAACTTACAACACTTACAAGAAGTTTTGTTGTAAACCAAAAAGTCTATTCTTATTTACTCCAAAAAAGAGCAGAAACTGCCATCTTACAAGCATCAACTGTTTCTGAGACAAGAATTATTGACCCTGCTACTATGCCAAATAAACCAATTAAACCAAAACGTCTTTTCATTGTTATTGTAGGTTTTATTCTTGGTCTCATACTTGGAATTGCACAAGCCTTACTCCGCGCAAAGCTTGACAATACCGTTAAAAATATAGAAGATATAGAAAATACATCTATTCTTCCTGTCTATGGAGTAGTCCCACGTATAGATGCTAAAGATGAAAATAATAGTGCATTTAAAGAAGCACTCAGAGTCGTAAGAACAAATATTGAATTCATTCAAAACAGTAACAAATCAAAGCTTGTAACTATCACATCTTCTATACCTATGGAAGGAAAGACTACTATTATCTCAGAGATCGCTAAAATAGTTGCAAAGACACATAAAAAAGCGATCGTACTTGATCTTGATATGCGTCGTGCAAAACTTCATGAAAGATTTTCTCTTGATAACAGCAAAGGTATGAGCACACTACTTGCGGGTAAAGACACCATCAATGATGTCATACAACACAGCGAAAAAAACAACCTAGATGTAATTACAGCAGGGCCTACACCTCCAAATCCATCAGAACTTATTATGTCAACAAAAATGAATAAAATTATAGAGTTTCTTCTTACAAAATATGACTATGTATTTTTAGACACTCCACCAATTGGACTTGTAAGTGATGCAATGATGCTTCTAAAAGTTTCTGACTTGAATCTCTTTGTGCTCAAAGCAAATTACTCGAAAAAAGAGTTTATAAGTAGTATTGAACGTCTAGTAAAAGAGCATAAACTTCATAACACAGGGATCATCCTTAACGGTGTCTCTTTTGATAAAAAATCAGGATACGGTTTTGGCTACGGTTACGGTTATGGCTATTCAAATGACTACTATAAGAGTGAGAGCTAAAGTAAGCTTTCATTTCTTATAGTATTATTCTCAAATAATTTTTTCATAATTTTTACTGAAGAAAGATTCTTTTCCAAGTGCTTCAATTGTCTTTCTCTGTGCGTATCACTTCCTATAAAATCCACCATTCCCTCTTCTGCTAAACGGTTCACAATTTTTTGCACAGCCTTTGAGTAGTATCCACTAAATGAATTAAGATTTATTTGAAACAAGAGACCTTTTCTTTTTAACCATTTATACTCTTCAAAATTTTTATGCATAAAAATGTAACGTTCAGGATGTGCTAAAACAGGTTGATAGCCTGCCGATATCATCGTAAATATTGCTGATTCTAACATAACTGGTTTCAGTGTATATGATAGTTCAAAAAGTAAGTAATTCTCACCAAAAGTCAAAACATCTCTATTTTTTATGAGTTGTATAAAAGAATCATCCAAATAGTACTCTGATGCAGCTTCTATCTCAATATCTATCTTTTGCCTCTCTACCTCAAGCTGCAACGCCTTTAAACCTTTTAGTATGCTCTCTTTTGTATTATCATAATGGTATTTCATAATATGGGGAGTCGTGATGATTTTTTTAAAACCCATATTTTTCAATCTTTTAATGTAAGCAATAGACTCTTTCATACTCCGTGAACCATCATCAATTCCCGGAATAAGATGAGAATGAACATCTACGAAATAGTTATAATCTTTCGCTATGTTCGTTGTCCTAGTAGAAAACAGAGTAGTCAATTTATCAAACATATTTAGAACCTTTCATTACATGTTCTTTTATTATACTATAAAACTTAATTAATTCAACTTCTCCATTATATCTTTCTTCCAAAGAGTACTTTTATGTTGTTTTGCATATGCTGTATAATCGACAAGAAGAGGCGAATATTTCATCAAATTATAAACAAGTTTTTCTATCTCTTTCAAAGTAACTGCTAGTGCAATTTTATTTTTATAGTATTCATTCGCATTCCACCACCCTGGTTCACAACTCACCACCCGTAATTGTAAACCATACTTTGGATAATGAGCAATATACCTCGCCAACGCCTTTATTCGTCTGGAATGCTGAGGATGACTCACAATAAGCAAACTTTTATAATGATGATAGAGCATGTACTTTTTCAAAAAGAGCACCTCTTCCATTGTATTTGATATCATACTTCTATCCACATTGATTATATTTTCTGCTTTTATTCCATGTTTAAGTAGATATATCCTTCGACTTCCAGAAGAATCCAAAGATTTACTCACGCTATCTCTACTTGTATAAATAAACTTTTTAGAAGCCGAATACCCCTCTTTGTAAAGTTCTAGTGCTTTTTTAAGCCTACATCCAGAATAATCTCCACCTAATGCAACAATTATATCTGATTGCATAGGAGGCTGCGTTTGATCCACAAACTTCCCTAAATTCAGAAATACATAAATACCAACAATAATAAAAACAACAGATACTGTAAGCATTTTAGACATGAGAGTTACTAGCTACATCTTCTTTTACAACTGAATTAGCTTCTATAATTACGTTATTACCAATAGTTACATCACCTATAATTTTAGCACCTGGGTATATATAACAATTATCTCCAATTACAGGAGCTTTCTTTTCATTTTCATTGGGCAATAATGCACCGTCAATAGTAACTTGCTGATAAATAATGCAATTTTTTCCTATTTTTGCATATTCGGAGATGACTATTTGTTTCATTCCTCTAGGGAAAAGTGCCTGTGTTGTAAACGCAGTCTTGTAAGAGATAGAACTTCCATGCTCAAACTGATAGTAATTATAGAGCACAATGTAAAACTTACGCCCTTGCTGTGCTTTTTCTTTTACTTTCCATATACCACCACATAAGCGCACTACAAACCTTGCTATCACGAGCCTTTCCTTATTTTTTCAATATCAAGTGATTGTTTACAAATCACCCTTTTGCCTCGATGTGTCTTTTCTATCTTTTCAACAGTCTTCACATCAAAGTCAATACCTTCTCTTACAAGTTTATGCATACCATTTTTGACTTTCTCTTTATCTATATGGTTTCCTTCTACAAGTACAGTAACACAACCATTTTCATTTTGTATGTACTGGATAGCATCCATACTTTCAAGCGGTAAGTGTTGCCCACCACACATCGTAGTAATAGAGACAAGTCTATTATCCTTCGTCACAAGAAAATCTTGTGTTCTTCCTTCTATATTCTCAACTTTCTTTGCCACATCTGTATCTTGATAATATGTCATATCTCCCGATACACTATCTCCACTTTTATAGTTTATAAATGGCATTACGAAGTTATCAAATGTAGTTGTAATTATCTCATTATCTACTACTCTTGTAAGTCCGTATGAGTTTAAGAAGTTATACGCACCTCTATTTATTCTATATCCTATAGCATTACGTTCTGTATGCCCATAATGGCTTAATACATCTACACCAAAGTAATCTTGTATGATTTTAAGTTCATCAGGATAAACAGTCTCAGATGCTAGCATAACACCTTTAATATCAAGTTTTTTAAAGTTATGGAGTTGTGATTGTTTTATAAAGCTCAGTACTGCACTAGGATAACCAAATAAGAACTTCGGTTTAAATTCTACTGCTTTTTTATACATCAAGGGAAATTTATCTGAGTTCATATAATTGTTTGAGAGTAAAAAGTAATTGTCCACTGGTTCATATTCCCAAAAGATGTTCTGTTGAGGATTTGAGACTTCTCTTCCTTTTAGTAAAAGTGTCTTGTCTCTGTACTTGTAGTCAATTTTTGAAAAAATATAATTGTTATATGCTTTTTCTTTGGCTCTACTTGAAGCTGGTAAGAAATATTTTGTAGGAGTAGAGAGTGAACCACCTGAGTAATAAGCAACTGCTTTTTCATATTTATCTGTGTATAAATTATCTATATTTTTTTAATATCAGCTTTTGTAAGTGTTGGAAAGAGTTTTATATCATCTAATGATTTAAATTGTTTGGCAGAAACATTATATTCGTTAAATACATTTTTGTAGTAAGGTATATTTGCTTCTGCAAAGAGAAGTGTTTCTAAGGTTTTCTTATACATAAAATCAAGTTTGTACTGATCACTTGCGTTTTCAAAATCTTCTATTATTTTTGTATGTATGTTATAAGCCTTACCAAATCTGACTGATAAGGGAATTCTTCCGTAGAGTGATCCTAAAAATGTTTTTAGGGACTGGGGGAGTTTATAATAAACTCCTCTATGTTTATGCAATATCACTTCTGTATTCATGGCACAACCTTATACTTATATATAATATTATATCATAAAATTAGTTTTATATTTCTTTTATAATCTTCAACATTTTATCTGCCAAAATTTTTCGATCAAAATGATGTGCAAGGTTTTTACAGCCATTCTTACAATCCTGATAAAGTTCTCGATTTTCTTTAAGTTGTAATAACTTGGACATAAAGTCATCACTGTTTTCAGGTTCAAAACATAAACCAGCATCATACTTTTCTATAATTTCCTGAGCCTGACCTTCTACCCCTAGCAATGTTGGTTTTAGCATTGCAGAGGCTTCAAAAATCTTTGATGGTATCACCGTCTTAAAATTATCTTCCTTTTTTAAAGGCGCTAATGAAACATCTACTATAGATAAATATTGTGGAACTTTTTCTTTAGAAATAGGATCTAGGAAAGTGACATTTTGCAGTTCTAACTCTTTTGCAATTTGAACAATTATAGCTTTCATTGCTCCATCACCAATAAATAAAAAATGAATATCCTTATCTTCTATTTTTCCAATTGAATTCATGATAAAATCCAAACTATGGGCCATTCCATGTGTTCCAATGTATCCTACTATAAATTTATCTTGAAGATTAAGGCTTGTTAAAAGTTCATTATTTTTCTCTCTTGGATAAAAAAGTTCCATATTTGAACCATTTGTAACTACTTCGATTTTATCTGCATTGATACCCCTAGAGATAAGATTAGCCTTAAAAGCATCAGTAACAGCTATAACTTTAGAAGCATCTTTATAAAGTCCTAACTCAATCTTTTCAAGCATGTCTATAGCACGGCCCTGTTTCATAGCACCAACAGTTTTAATAGATTCCGGCCATAGATCTCTCAGTTCAAATATCCACGGTTTTCTTTTAACCTTAGACAATCCAAACGCAGCCCATGTAGTAAAAAACTGTGGTGAGGTTGCTATGATAAGATCATAGTTTTTAAATAACCCAACACCAAATGCCATAAATGCAAAACTTACATAATCAAGCACCCTTTTGACAAACCCACTATTTGAAGTAATATAACTCCAAACTCTTATAACTTCTATGCCATCTACATCATCTTTTTGATAAAGTCTGTTTTTATAACCATCATATACTTTTCCATGTGGAAAATTAGGTGCACATGTTATAACACTCACTTCTAAACCTTTTTTTTGCCACTCTTTTATATGCTCGTATGTCCTAGTAGCAGGTGCATTTACTTCTGGGGAAAAATTATCTGTTATAAAAAGTACCTTCATATATTTATCTCCATTTTTAAACTATCTTCAAAATTGATCGCGACCATCTTTGCAGGAACTAATTTATTGAACTCGGGTGCATATAGATACTCTTGAAGTGTAATATCATCAGAACTGCATTTTATTACAACATCACCAATGAAGATTCTATTGTTTTTGATACAAGGAATGATTCCTGGATAAAAATGAAGAAATGCCACAGCACTATGACTTCCTAAATTTTCAACAGCATCTTCTATAATAATTTGATTAGAATTTGTCGTAAATTTTCGTCTATGTTTTATACCAAACTTTTTATATCCATCATGTGCTGCTTCCACCATATTTTGTTTTTCTCTTAATTCGATGATCTTCGCCCGATTTGCAACTCGGAAACCACCCCAAACTTCACTCTGGTTCTGATTATCTATC
>CAYRVR010000028.1:0-2410 GCA_964427835.1 uncultured Sulfurimonas sp.
TTAATTTCATCTTGATTTTTTTCTTTGAGTTGTCCACATGCTGCTGAGATATCTATTCCTTTTGAATCACGAATAGTACAAAGCAAACCATGGTTTATAAGATACTCTTGAAACGCAATCATATCACTGCGTGAAGGCCTTTCATAAGGTGTTCCTGGATAGGGATTGAAATAGATAAGATTTACTTTTGCCTTAATATCACTGAGGAGTTTTACAAGTTTCTTTGCACTTGCCAAATCATCGTTTTTGTTTTTAATAACAAGATACTCAAACATAACACGTTTACGTGTATCGATTGGAAAGCGTTTAACAGCCTCAATGATGGAGTTTATATTGTGCGCTTTATTCATAGGTATAAGCTCTGTACGTAGTTCATCATCAACAGCGTGGAGCGATATGGCAATGTGAACTCCAAGATCCATTTTACCTAGTTGGTCAATCTTGTTGCTAAGACCACTTGTGCTTACAGTTTGGCGTTTTGCAGAGATTGCGAGTCCATCATTTTCTTTGAATATTTCAATTGCTTTTGCAAGATTATCGAGATTATCTAGTGGTTCACCCATTCCCATATAGACGATGTTTATTTTTCTGTTATGTTTGTGGTTATTGTCGCGTTTGAGGTTGACTACTTGAGCAACAATTTCACCTGCAGTTAAATCTCTTGTAAAACCACCTTTTGCAGTAAGACAAAATGCACATCCTACTTTGCACCCTACTTGGGTAGAGACACAAATGCTGTATTTGGCTTCTTGAATAAGTGTGTTATTTTCATCATACTGTGCGTCTTTCATTTTTAGCCATACGGCTTCTACAGTTTTACCATCTTGGAGTTCAAAAAGATATTTAATTGTTCCATCACTAGAGGTCTCTTTGCGTACTATTTTCATAGGATTTATAACGTATTTTTGAGAAAGTTCCTCTTTCATTGCTTTTGGAATATTTTTCATATCATCGAAATTTTCAGCGTATTGGTGGTAGAGCCAACCGTAAATTTGTTTTGCACGAAAAGAGGGTTTGACTAATTCTGTTAGTTCTTTAAGGCTATAGTCGAGAAGTGAGGGTTTTGTATTGCTCATTTTTGTGTGAGTTCCTTAATGCGATTTTTTACATGTGTTTCTAAAAGTTCTTTTGCTTTGTTATGATTTTTCAAAAAATCCTCATGGGCATTTTTGTTTGTATAGTTAGTTATACAAAAAACCCCACCAGCAGGAATATCAAACTCTTGAGCGATTTTTAAAACAGAAAAAAATTCCATATTTTCTATGCCTATTCCAAGCTGTAAAAACTTTTTTGTTAGTGTTTCGTTTGTTGATATGTAGTTTGATGAATTGACTACTATATCTTTTTTGTCTGTTATGTTAGTACTTACGACATTATCTAAGGGTGTATAAGCATCATTTGATAAAAATGAGAGCTCAATATTTGCAGCGGTTTTTGATTCTACTATATCAAAAATCTTCTTTTCGCCATAACTTCCTGCTGTTCCCACAAAGAGTAAAAATTCTGGTTTGTCAAACAAACAGAGTCGTGTTATATTCATCGCTGTCTCAATTAGCCCTACTCCCATAGGAGTGGCAAATGGAAAATTTTCACTGTTGCCTGCACAAATTATCATTTTAGAGCCTTACTGGAATATTATTCTCATGGAGATAGTGTTTTAAATCCATAATATCTATCTCTTTGTAGTGAAAGATGGATGCCGCAAGTGCTGCATCTGCACCGTGTTCAAAAGCCTCTTTTATATGTTGCATTGTACCTGCTCCGCCACTTGCAATGACGGGTACATTGACTGCGTTTGATATTTGTTCTGTAATATTAAGTTCAAATCCGGCTTTTGTACCGTCTGCATCCATGGATGTAAGGAGTATTTCTCCGCTTCCTCTTTGTACAACTTCTTTTGCCCATTCCACTGCGTTTATACCAGTATCTACTCTCCCGCCGTTGAGATAGACATTGTAGACATCACCTGTTTTTTTTACATCAATTGCAGTAACGATACATTGGCTGCCAAATCGTTTTGCTCCCTCATCTATTAACTCAGGTCTTTTGATTGCTGCGGAATTTATACTTACTTTGTCACATCCTACATTGAGTAGTTTGTAAATATCATCAAGTTTACGAATTCCACCACCAACAGTTAAAGGAATAAATATTTCACGTGCTACTTGAGCGACTATATCTACAATTGTATCTCTATTGTCTGAAGATGCTGTAATATCTAAAAATGTCAGTTCATCAGCACCCTCTTCATTATATCTTTTGGCAACTTCTACAGGATCACCAGCATCTTTAAGGCCAACGAAATTAACGCCTTTTACAACACGTCCGTCTTTTACATCTAAGCAGGGAATTATTCTTTTTGCAAAATAGTTCATAGGGAATTTGTACCTCTTTTTCTATTAGACTTCTT